>DASWUT010000030.1:0-2482 GCA_036401455.1 Gemmatirosa sp.
GGGACCCTGCGCATCTTGCCGCCATGCGCCGGCCGCGGTACGTGCCCCCGGCGCCCTGCAACTTGCGGTCGCCCGCCGAGTTACGCCAGCGGTCGGGCCCGCCGGCGCGCGGCCAAGCACGGCGCGTGCAGACCGCGCGAACACGCTGGGTCGCGACCGCGCGTCGGCGCGTGGGCAGACAGGCTTTGGACGCGTTCCGAGACGGTTACTCCCCGCTTGGTCGCCACCACGCTCGCGGTAAGTTTGAGAGGCTCGGGCACGATCCGCCGTGCGGACTCCGCGGTCGTTAGGCGTGACCCGGACCACCGAACGAACGGTCTGTTCACGCCCCCGTCTCGCGTACGGATTACCCGCCCGATTATCAAGCGTACCCGAGCGCCGGCGCCGCGGACGCCGCGGTCCTTTCGGTCTGGACGCCGGTTCCGGAGGGCCTCGACGTCGTCGAGGCGGCCGCCCTGCCGATGGCGGTCGAGACCGCGTACCGGTGCCTCGGGATCCTCGACGTCGCCGGCGGGACGCTGCTCGTCTACGGCGCCGGCACGATGATCGGGTTCGCCGCGGTCCAGATGGCGCTTCTGCGGGGCGCGCGGGTGATCGCCGCCGCGGGCGACACCTTCGCCGGGCAGCTCCGCGCCGTCGGCGCCGAGGTTACGCCCTACGGCGACGGCATGGTCGAGCGGGTGCGCGCGCTCGCCAGCGGCGCGCCCGCCAGCGGCGCGCCGGACCTGATCTTCGACGCCGGCCCGATCAGCGACGTCCTGCCCGACCTCGTCCGGATCGCCGGCGGCGACGCGCACCGGGTGGTCACCGTCAGCAATCACGGCCCGGCCGCCGACGCCCTCGGGGTGCGCCACAGCTTCGCCGGCGCGCTGGGATACTCCGTACTCGGCGAATTCGCGCGGCTCGCCGCAGAGGGCCGGTTCACGGTGCCGGTCGCCCGCACCTTCCCCCTCGAGCAATGGCGCGAGGCGCTCGAGGTCAGCCTGAGCGGGCGCGCCCGCGGCGAACTCGTGCTCCTGCCGGGGGCGTAGCGCGGAGGTCCGCCTCGGGTCGTTTCCCGGACGACTCGCGCGGTATTCGTTCCCGCCCCAGCGCACAACGGCCGCGCGGCGGCCCGTACTATCGTTGTCGCATGCGTGCTCCCGTCCCGTCTTCCCTCCCGTCGGCCGCGGTGTACGCGGCCGAGCCAGTCCGGCATCCGCCGCTCGTCGTAATGGACGTCGCGGCCGAGCAGCGCGCCGTGACCGAGGACTACCGCAACGTCGTGCTGGGCCGCGTCGACACCGGCGCGTCCGCGAACGGCGTGGCCTGCCTGCGCTTGGCCGTATTCCGCGGCGAATATCGCTGGCACCAGCACCCGGGCTCGGACGAGCTGTTCCTCGTGGTCGAGGGGCGGCTCGAGATCGACCTCGCCGACGGCCGCACGCTGGCGCTCGCGCCGTGGCAGGCGGTCGTGGTCCCGGCCGGGACCGTGCACCGCACGCGCGCCGTTGGCCGCACCGTGAACCTGACGTTCGAGGCTGTGGCCGCGGAGACCACATTCGTCGACTGACGGGGCGGCCGCCGCGGCCCGCGGCGCCCCATGCGGTGGTTTCCGCGAGGCCGGAGGGCGTGCCGAAAACGGCGCGCCTGTCGAACGACACGCCCGCGCTCCCGGCGCAATGACGGATGAGTTCTGGGCGTCGCAGAACCGCGGCCGTCGTCAACGCGCGTCGTCGCGGCTGCAACGAGGGGTTTCGATCCGTGCGTGCTCGTCCGGAACGCTCGTCAGTTGCCGCGATCCGGGCGCCGCGAGCCAAGCCGTGTCGCCGTCACGCGGACATGGCGCGGCGTCCAGGGTGTCTCCGCACGAGAGCCATGCGCATCTTCGACAGCCACCTCCACGCGTTCGACCAGACGTACCTCCTCGATGCCCTGCGGGTGCTCGGGCCCGCGTTCGTCGGGGTCACGCAACTGCCGGCGGCCACGCCCGACGCGGAGCTGCTGGCCTTGGACCGCGCGGGGGTCCGGGCGGTGCGCTTCAACCTCAAGCGGGGCGGCTCGGCCGGGCTCGCCGACCTCGACGCGTTCGCGCGCTGGGTGCACGCGCTGGTCGGGTGGCACGTCGAACTGTACGTGGACGGCCGGGACCTTGCGGACCTGTACCCGGTCTTGGCGGGCCTGCCGGCCGTGGTCGTCGACCACCTGGGCCTGACACGGCCCGGGCTTCCCACGCTCCTCCGGCTGGCCGAACAGGGCGCGCGCGTGAAGGCGACCGGCTTCGGGCGGCTCGACTTCGACCCCGCGCCCGTGCTGCGCGACCTGGCAAGCGCCAACCCGGGCGCGCTGCTCTTCGGGACGGTGAACCGCGCCGAGTTTACAGGAGGCTCGGTGGGTTGAGTGCGGCCAGCGCGGGTTGAGCCGCCTGGGCACGGTAGAACTGCTCCTCGAACTCGGCGGGCGGAACATATCCGAGGGGCTCCAGCAGGCGCTGCTGGTTGCA
>DASWUT010000031.1:0-6065 GCA_036401455.1 Gemmatirosa sp.
CGCGACAGGCTCGATCTCGCGCAGGCGCCGCAGCGGCGCGACGAGGCCGGCCGTCACGCCGACGACGAGCAACGTCAGCACGCCGCCGAGCACCACGCTCGGCGCCGCGCCAAACAGCTTGGCCGTGACGCCGCTCTCGAACTCGCCGATCTCGTTGGACGAGCCGATGAAGATCTGGTTCACGCTCGACACGCGCCCGAGCAGGCGGTCGGGCACCATGAGCTGCAGCAGCAGCGCCCGAATATTGACGCTCACCATGTCGACCGCACCGCTGAACGCGAGCAGCGCGACCGAGAGTGAGTAGCTCGTCGAGAGGCCGAAGCCGATCATCGAGAGGCCGAAGAGCGCGACGACGACGAGCAGGACCACGCCTGGTTGACGCACCGGGGGACGGTGCGCGAGCGTGAAGGCGACGATCACCGCCCCGACGGCCGGCGCGGCGCGGAGCACGCCGAGCCCTTGAGGACCGACGTGGAGGATGCGGTCGGCAAAGACGGGGAGCAACGCGGTGGCCCCGCCGAAGAGCACCGAAAAGAGGTCGAGCGCCATCGCGCCGACGAGCACGGGCTGCGTGCGCAGGTAGTGGATGCCCTCGAGCAGGCTTTGGAGCACGGGCTCGTCGCGGCGCACGCGCGGTGTGGGCGTGTGGCGAACGGAGACGAACGCGGCCAGCGCGACGGCGATCAGCACGGCCGCGACGGCGTAGGCGACGGGCGGCCCGACGAAGCCGTAGAGCAGGCCGCCGAGCGCTGGCCCGCCGACGGCGGCGCCCTGCCAAGTGACGCTTCGCCAGGTGACGGCGTTGGGCAGCACGTCGCGCGGCACGATCTCGGAGGCGAGCGCCTGCCGCGCGGGTTGCAGGAAGCTGCGCGCGATCCCGCTGACGAAGATCACGGCGTAGATGGCCCGGACGAACGCGGTCGCGCCCGGCGGCCGCACGGCGAGGGCGAGGAAGGCGGCCGCGCAGAGCGCGAGCACGACCGTCGAGGCGACGACGAGATGGCGTCGATCGTGGCGATCGGCGACGTGGCCAGCCCAGAGTGCGATGCTGATGAACGGCAGCGCCTCGGCGAGTCCGATCAGGCCGAGCGAGAGCGGGTCGTGGGTGACGGCGTAGACCTGCCACGACACGACGACGGTCTGAATCTGCGTCGCGAGCGTGAGGGCGAGCGTCGCGACGGTGTAGCGGCGGTACGCCGGGACGCGGAGGGCCGCGTAGGCGTCGTGACGCGGGCCGTCGTCGGCCCGCGCGCGCCCGGACTCAGGCGTCAGGGCGCGACGACGACGGTGCCGACGCCGGGACGTCGGAGGCGAGCGTGTCGTCGCGGTAGGCGTCGCGGTACGCGGCATCGACCGCGTTGTCATCCGGGGCGCCAATGAGCGACGATGGCGTGCGGCCCGCCGCACGCATGCCAAGGGCCCAGAGCGCGCTCACGCCCGCGATGCTGCCCGAAACACCGATGAGCAGGCTCACGATGTCGATGATCACGTGCCCGCCGAGCGGAAGCCCTTCGGCGCGCGCCAGCAACCGGTAGCCTCCGATGTAGGCGAGCTTGCCCCATACCGCGAACGCGAGCACCGACACGCCAGCCTCGACAGCACGTCGCTGCCAGGGCGCCACGGTTGGGCGCGAAAAGCTCGGCACGGGCGGAGCGAGCGGTTGGCGAAGCGAAGCGTGGCCGATCATAGACGGGGCGGGGCAGAGGCGGCCGACGCAGTAGCGATGAAGCGACGGGACAAATGCACGGTAGTGGCGGGATGCCAGTCGTTCAACCCTTCGCGCGCCGGTTCGAGCCCGATCGAAGCGGTTCGATACAGAGAAAAATACATGCCGGACCGACGCCCGAATACTGCAGGCGGCGAGGCCAGCCGCAAGGCGTCGCCGCCCGATCTGTCAGACGACCGATGCTGCAGACGGGCGGAACGTCGGCGCGCGCCGCGCCCGTGTCGCCTGCTCGAACGCGTACGCATACCCGAGCAGGCGCTGCTCGGTCCAGGCGCCCGCGAAGAACGACAGCCCCAGCGGCAACCCGTGCACGAACCCGGCGGGCACCGTCACATGCGGATACCCGGCCACGGCCGAGGGCGACGAGTAGCCGCCGCCGAAGTGATCGCCGGTGACGAGATCGATCGTCCACGCCGGGCCGTTGGTCGGCGCGACGATCGCGTCGAGGCGGTTGGCCGCGAGCGCGGCGTCGATCCCCTCCGCACCCGCGAAGCGCCGGTTGTCTGAGAGCGCGGTCTGGTACGCCGCATCGGTGAGCGGCCCGCGCGCCTCGCTCTGCTCGAAAAGTTCCTGACCGAACCACGGCATCTCGCGGTCGGCGTGGCGCCGGTTGTAGGCGATGAGATCGGCGAGGGTGCGCGGCAGCGGATCGCCCGACGCGTTGGTCGCCGACGCCTCGACGCCGCGGTAGCGCTCGGCGAGGTACGCGTTCAGATCGGCCTTCAACTCGTACTGCAGCACCACGTTCTCGGTCGTATCCCACTTGCCGACGGTCGCGATGGCGACCGGGTCGACGAGCACCGCGCCGGCATCGCGGAGGGCGCGGAGCGCCCCCTCCATCACGCGATCGACGTCGGTGTGGAAGCCGAAGTTCGCGCGCAGCACGCCGATCCGCGCACCGCGCAACGCGCCGGCGTCGAGGCCCGCGGCGTAGTCGGCGACGACGTGCGCCTGCGCTGCCGTCGTCGCGGCATCGCGCGGGTCCGCGCCGCCCGCGGCGAGCGCGCCGAGCAGGATCGCCGCGTCGCGCACCGTGCGCGCCATCGGGCCCGCGGTGTCCTGCGAGTGCGCGATCGGAATCACGCCCGCACGGCTGACGAGGCCTAACGTGGGCTTGAGGCCGACGACGCCGTTGATCCCCGACGGGCAGACGATCGAGCCGTCGGTCTCGGTGCCGACGGCGAGCGCGGCGAGGTTCGCCGACACCGCCGCGCCGGACCCCGAGCTCGATCCACACGGCGAGCGGTCGAGTGCATACGGGTTGCGCGTCTGCCCGCCGCGCCCACTCCAGCCGCTCGACGACCGCGTCGAGCGGAAGTTGGCCCACTCGCTGAGGTTCGTCTTGCCTAACAGCACGGCGCCCGCCGCACGGAGCCGCGCGGCGAGCGTCGCGTCGCGCGGCGCGGGGCGCCCGGCGAGGGCGAGCGAGCCCGCCGTGGTCTGCATCCGGTCGCCGGTGTCGACGTTGTCCTTGAGCAGCACGGGAATGCCATGCAGCGGCCCGCGCACGCGCCCGGCCGCGCGCTCCGCGTCCAGCCGCGCCGCCTCGGCGAGCGCGTCGGGGTTCACCTCGATCACCGCGGCCATGCCTGGGCGCCCACCCCCCGGCCGGTCGATCGCCTCGATACGCGCGAGGTAGGCGGCGGCGAGCGCGCGCGCCGTCGTGCGCCCGCCGGCCATCGCGCGCTGCAGGTCGGCGACCGTGGCCTCCTCGAACGCGAACGGCGGCGGAGCGGCGGACGCGGCGCCTAACGTGGGCGCGTTCGCCACGCCGGTCGCGGCGGCGGCGAGGGACGGAGCGGCAGCGCCGAGCACA
The DNA here is from genome assembly GCA_036401455.1 of Gemmatirosa sp. Lineage (GTDB taxonomy): Bacteria > Gemmatimonadota > Gemmatimonadetes > Gemmatimonadales > Gemmatimonadaceae > BPUI01. Next base: position 3,543 of record DASWUT010000031.1, read on the forward strand.
CCGGCGGCACCGAGAAACGAGCGGCGGTCCATGGACGGGAGACAGGGGAAGGCGAAGGCAGTCGCGAAAGAGAACCCTGCGGGCGCGCCACGCGTCACCCGGCGCGCATCAACCAGTCGTGCTGCGTCTCGCCGCCCATCGTGAACGTGCCCGCGCCCGCGACGACGAAGCCGTGCCGGCGGTAGAAGGCGACGGCGCGCGCGTTCGCCTGGTACACGGCGAGCCAGATCGGGTCCGCCCCGCCCGGCTCGGCGCGCGCACGCGCGAGCACGGCATGCATGAGCGCGTCCGCGACCCCGCGGCCCTGCCAGGCGTGGTCGACGTAGAAGCGGAGGAGCTCGCGCGGGTGCGCACCCACGCACACCGCCGGCGGCGGCGCCTCGGCCCGCGGAACGAGCCGGAGCTGCGCGTAACCCACCCAGGGCGACGCATCGCCGGACGCAGCGTCCGAGGTGCCCGCGTCGACGCCCGGGTCCCCGGCGAGGTCGGCGACGACCGTCACGATCGCGGGGTCGCCCAGCTCGGTGCGCTGGCGCGCGGGCGTGAAGTGCGCGTCGACGTACGCCCGAACGTCCTCAGGGCGGCTGGCCGCGACGTCGCCGACGCCGCCGCGCGCGTACGTCGCGGTGAACGTGCGCGCCGCGAACGCCGCGAGTGCCGCAGCGTCAGCCGTCGTCGCCACGCGCACGCGCACCGGGCGCTCGGCTGAGCATGGCGCGGTCTGTGCCGTCATCGCCGGTCTACCCTTTCGATCTCAGAGGTCTGATGCCACGCTTGTTTGCCGCCGCGCTGATCGCGCTCGCCGCCCTCGCCCTCCCCGCACGCCACGCCGCCGCCCAGACGGTCAAGCAGGACGTCAAGACCGGCGCGCACGCGGTCGGCACCGAGGCGTCGAAGATCGGCAAGGGAACCGCAAAGGTCGCCGTGAAGGCCGCCGATGCCACGGCCAACGAGGGGAAGAAGGTCGGAACCTACGTCAAGCACCGGGTCAGCAAGCCGCACCATCGGACCGTGCATCACGCCGTGAAGCCGGACTCCTCCCGCTGAGCCCCGGCGCGCGGTCAGCCGCGCGCCGAGGCCCAGGGGCGGCCCCCGCCCGCCGGACAGCGATAGACGAGCCCTTCGAGCCCGCCCGCGCCCTGGAGCTGCCACGCCTCCTCGCGCGGGTGCGGGGCGACGGTGAGGAGCGTCCCGTCGCTGAACGCCATCTCGACCGCGCCCCGCTCCGACACCTCGAGCGCCTCCAGCCGGCGGCCGACGAGGGTCAGAAGCGGGGCGAGCCGTTCGGGCTCGGCCGGATCGACGGGGCGCGCATCGCCGTCGGCCTGGGCGAGCGTGAACGGGACACCGATGCGAAGCTCGATCGCGTCGTGCAGGGAGTAGGTGAGCAGGCGGACCGCGCGGAGCTCGACGAGGAGCTGCGTCACGCGATGTTCGTCGAGCAGGAGGACGTGGCCGTCCGGGCGTTCGTCGAGCGTGGCGGACATGGGCCGAAAGTTAGGGCGCCAGGGTGCTGGGGTGCGGAAGTGCTGCCGCGCGGCCGAACGAGCGACGTCACCGGGCGCGCGGGGTGAAGTAGGCGAGGAGCCAGCGCGCGAGCGGGACATCCGGCGCGGGGTGCGGCGCCAACAGCCACGGACGACGGCCGCCGGGCCAGGCGTGGGCGTTGCCGTGGACGAGCAGCAGCGCCGCGACGAGCGAATCCGGACACCCCGCATAGGCCTGCGTCGCAACGAGCCGGCCGGGGCGCTGGACCACGGGGCCCGTGCACCCGTTCCGTCGCCCCCAGAAGGCGAGCGCGGCGCGCATGGACTGTGCGAACCGATGTCCCCCGCCCTGCTCGCGGTTCTCGTCGAGGTCGTCGCGCAGGTCGACGTCCTCTCCCCCGCGCACGAGCCAGACCGGCGTGGGGCGGTCGGCTGCGCAGGCCGCGTCCGGCATCGTCCCCTCGACGCTCGCCACGGCGGCGACGAGCCCCGGCCGCGTGCAGGCGAGCATGAGGGCGAGCGTGCCGCCGATCGAAAACCCGGCCGCGTACACCCGCCCGCGGTCGACCGACCCCTCGGCCGCGAGCGTGCGCACCACGGCGGCGGCGAACGCGACGTCGTCGACGCCGCCCGTCGACGCGGGCGCACAGCAGGTGCCGACGTTCCACGTCCGCGACAGCCCGCCGAGCACGGCGCCGACGACCGGGACGCGCGCGAGGGCCGGAAAGCGCGAGACACCGTCCGGGTAGGCGACCAGCACGCCCGCACGGTCGGCCGCGTCGTCGAGACCGGACTCGTACTCGAGCATGCGCCCCGTTGCGGTATGCCCGTGAAAGGCGAGCACGAGCGGGAGGGGCCGTTCGGGGTCCCAAGCGGCCGGATGGTGCAGGCGATAGGTGCGCACGCGCCCGCCAACGGTGAGCGCGCGCGACTCGGTGCGCGGTGCGGCGACGACGAGCGCCGGCGCGACGACCCGGAGCGCGAGCACGAGTGCTGCGGCCCCGGCGGCGACCCACCCCGCGCCGCGCGCGCGGCG
>DASWUT010000032.1:0-1961 GCA_036401455.1 Gemmatirosa sp.
GACTCCCCGAGCCGCAGCGCCTGGATGAAGCGTCGACGCGCGTGCACGCTCCGAACGCAATCGACGTGCTGCGGTTCACCGTCACGCGCCCGTTCGCCTCCGGACTCCGACCCCGCCGTCGTGGGCGGATCGCCGACTGGACTCCGGGGCGCACTTGCTCGGCCGCTACCCCGTAGGTCGCATCGGCCTCGCCTTTCTCATGCGAGGATTCGATGGTCGACCCCCCGCGCCCACGTCCCCGGGCCACCCGCGCGTCTCCGGCGACACCGCCGGTCTGGACGATCCACTCCGTCGTCGTCCGCGCTCGCGACGGGCCCGAGCGCCTTACCCGCGCCTACCGACGCCTAACAACTGACGGACCGACCGCCTCGCCGTCGAACGACGGCGACATCGCGCTCACCCACATGCCGGCCGCCGCCGGCCGGAGGACCTCCGATGCGTGCCGCGATCTACGCGCGAGTCTCAAGTGAGCACCAGGAACGCCAGCAGACCATCGACAGCCAGTTCACCGCCCTCCGCGCGTGGGCCGCGACGAGCGGCCACGCGCTCGACGAGGCACACGTCTTCCGCGACGAAGGGTACAGCGGTGCGCGGCTCGACCGCCCCGGGCTCGACGCGCTCCGCGACGCCGTGCGCGACGCACGCGTCGAGGTTCTCGCGGTGTTCACTCCCGACCGCCTCGCCCGCACGTACGCCTACCAGGTGCTGCTGCTCGAAGAGTTCCGCCGCGTCGGTTGTGAGATCGTCTTCCTGCAGCGCCCGATCTCGGACGACCCCAACGACCAGCTCCTCCTCCAGATCCAGGGCGCGATCGCCGAATACGAACGCGCGGTGCTCGCCGAGCGCTTTCGCCGCGGCAAGCTGCAGAAGGCGCGCGACGGGCAGTACCTCGGCGGCAAAGCGCCCTACGGCTACCGCTACGTGCACCGCCAGGACGGGGTGCCGGGGCACCTCGTGATCGACGAGGCCGAGGCCGAGATGGTGCGTACCCTCTACGGCTGGCTCGTCGACGACCAGCTCCCCATCCGCCAGGTCGCCTGGCGCCTGTACGACAGCACGTGGCGTCCGCGCGGCGGGGGACGCGTGTGGTCGACGGCGACGATCCACCACATCCTCGCCGACCCGGTCTACACGGGCACCGCGTACGTGAACCGCTACGACTACGTGCCGGCCAAGAAACCCCGCGCGCACAACGCCCGCACCGGCGAGCCGACCGTCCGGCGGCTGCGGCCGCGCGAGCAGTGGATCGGCGTCCCCGTCCCGGCGCTCGTCGATCAAGCGCTATGGGACCGCGCGCAGGCGCAGCTCGCGCGCAATGCCCAACTCGCGTTCCGGCACGGCACCCCGAAGAACCGCTATCTCCTGCGCTGTCTGCTCACGTGCGCACACTGCGGCTTCGCGATGTACGGCCGCACGACCTTCGCGCGGCCGCCGCGCCACCCCGAGCACCGCGTCTACACGTGCCACGGAAAGGACCGGCTGCGGTGCCCGCGGAGCGCGATCTGCCCCAGCCGCTTGGTCCATATCGACATGCTCGACCGCGCCGTCTGGGCGCACGTCGCCGGGCTGCTGCGGGACCCCGCGCAGCTCGCGGCGCAGTTCGCCGCGGTCGTCAACGCGACGGCGGCGGGAACGGTCCACGCGCAGGGGGCCGACCGGCAATTGGCACAGCGCCTCGCCCGCCTTGCGCAGTCCGACCGGCGGCTCGTCGACGCCTACCAGGCGGGGACCCTCACTCTCGGCGGACTCACCCCGCGACGCACGGCCATTGCGGACCAGTGCCGCGCCGTCACGCAGCAGCAGCTCGAGCGCCAGCGGCTCCGCGAGCAGCACCATGCGGCCGAGGAGGTGCTCACCAGCCTAACGGCGTTCGCCGAGCGGGTCGGGGCGCGACTGGACGCCGCCACTTTCGACGAGCGCCAGGCGATCTTGCAGCTGGTCATCGAACGCGTCATCGTCGG
>DASWUT010000033.1:0-7563 GCA_036401455.1 Gemmatirosa sp.
GAGGGGCTGTTCCGGCCGCCGCCGCGGCTGGCCGGGGGCGTGTTTGGCGCCGGACTGTCGGCGCGCGGGGAACGGTGGTTCGAGCGTGTCGCCTGGGCGGTCGTCGTGCTGTTCGCCGTGGCCTGGGCGTGGAGCATCGCCGCGGCACGAGGGCACCGGGCCGGCGCGGCAGGTGCGGGCCGGGTGAGCACGCACCCGGGTGTGACGCCGGCGACGGCGAGCGTGACGGCGGCGCTGACGCACGCGGACCGACCGTCGACGGCCTACCTCACGGACGCGCTGCTGAACCGGCTCGCCGACCTGCGTGGGGCGAGCGGCAAGGTGCGCGTCGTCGTGCATGCCCCGGGTGAGCCCGTGGACCCCGACGCGCCCGGCGTCACGAGCGTGGACGGGGATCCGTCGTCGGCGATCGAGCGGCTCGCGCTGCGGATCGGCAACGCGATCCGGCCCGTTGCGGACCTCAACGTTCTCACCCTCACGCCGCTCAGCGCGCGGCGCAACGGGCGGATCGGGTTGTATTTCGTCGGGTCGTGGCCGACCGAAAAGGGGCGTGCGGCGCCGCGCGGGAACTACGCGCCGCCGCGCGGCCTGGTTCAGGTCACGCCCCAGACGCAGGACACGCCGCTCTCCGAGCACCTCCGGCTGCGCGACTTCCTCACCCACGACCAGGCGAACGTGTGGCCGAAGTACGTCGTGGTCGACCCGCGAATCGTGGACAAGGACGAACTCGTGCTTGCCGACCTCGCCGCGCACGGCATCCCGGCCCGGGGTCTGCACGTGCTGAGCGGCTTCAGAACGCCGCAGTACAACGCGGCGGGAGGGGACCCGACCGGGCGCGCGGGGTTGAGCCGGCACATGTACGGCGACGCCACGGACGTCTGGATCGACAACACCGGGGGTGGCCAGATGGATGACCTCAACCGCGACGGGCGGCGCACGGTCGCGGACGCGCAGGTGATTTGCGACGCCGTCGAACGTGTGGAGCAGGCGCATCCCGAACTCGTCGGCGGGTGCGGCGTCTATCCCGGCAACGGGGCGCATGGCCCCTTCACCCACATCGACGCCCGCGGGTATCGCGCCCGCTGGACCGGCTCAGGAGACGGCGGATGACCGAGATCACGATTGCCCCAACGGCCGAGCGTTCCGCCGCGCATGGCGAGACCCCCGACGTGGAGGCGGGCGGCGACGTCCGCGCCGCTGGCCGCGACGGCCCCGGGCGCGACGCACAGCGCCGCGGGATGGACCCGCTCTTCGGGGTGCGCACGGCCGACATCGAGCCGTACACGGGGCTGCGCTACCTGTCGAAGCTGTTCCGCATGATCGCCGTCGTCCTGGTGCTGCTGCTGATCGCCGAGGTCGTCACGGGCCTGATCACGCAGGGGACGGACTCGATCACGACGCTGCTCGCCGAGGTGAGCCGGCTGATCGTGCTCGCGGGCGCGCTGTGGGGGGTCGGGGACCTGGCGATCCTCCTCATCGACGTCGGTCACGACGTCCGCGCCGCGCGCATTCTGATTGGGCGCCAAACCGCGCACCTCGCGCACCACCCGCACGAGGGGCAGGTGGCGGGTCCGGCCGCGTCCGCGCCACCGACGATGCCGATCGCCGTGCCGGTGCGCGAGCCGCGCATCACGCCGCGCACCTGACCCACGCCGTCGGCGGCCGCGGTCGCGGGCCCGCGTTAGGCACCTCGACACGTGGAAGCGCGGGCGTGACGCCGAAGCCGGACGTTCTCGTCCTCCCGCACACGCACTGGGACCGCGAGTGGTACCACCTCGCCGGGCGCTTCCGGCAGCGGCTGGTCGGGCTCGTCGACGAGCTGTTAGACGGCGCGTCGCGCCGTGACGAATCGCGCGACGACGGCCACGGAGCGCCCTTCCTGCTCGACGGGCAGGCGGTCGTGATCGACGACTATCTCGCCGTCCGCCCCGAGCGCCGCGACCTGCTCGCCCGCGCGCTCGGCGGCGGTCGGTTGGAGGCAGGGCCGTGGTACGTGCTCGCCGACGGGCTGCTCCCGAGCGGCGAGTCGCTCGTCCGCAACCTGTTCGCGGGCCGGCGCACGCTCGCGCGGCTCGGGGCTACGCCCCCGCCGGTGCTCTACGCCCCCGACGCGTTCGGACACCCGGCGGCGTTCCCGACGCTCGCCCGGGGCTTCGGCTTCGACGTCGCGATCGTGTGGCGAGGCTACGGCGGCGCGCGCTGGCCCGCCGGTGACGCGGCTTGGTGGACGGCGCGCGACGGTGCCCGCGTACTGCTCTACCACCTGCCCCCCGACGGCTACGAGTTCGGCTCGCGGTTGCCGCCGACACTTCCCGCGGCGCGCGAGCGGTGGGCGGCGCTGTCGGCGACGCTCGTGCCGCGCGCGCGACTCGGCGTCGTCCTCGTGCCCAACGGCGCGGATCACCACGCGCGACAGGAGCGGTGGGCGGAGGCGGTCGACGCGCTCCGCCGCGCCGCGGAGCCGGCCCGGGTCGAGGTCGTCTCGCTCGCCGCGTTCGCCGCCCGCGCGGGCGCGGCCGCCGTGACCGCCGAGCTGCCGAGCATCGCGGGCGAGCTGCGCGATTCGTACGGCTACACGTGGACCCTGCAGGGCACGTTCGCGACGCGGGCCGCGCAGAAGCGCCGCGCGGCCCGCGTCGAGCGCGCGCTGATCCGTGACGTCGAGCCGTGGGCCGCGCTTGCGAGCGCGGGCGAGGCGAACGCCGGCGACGCCGCGGCGGCGACACGTCGCGCGCTCGTCGACGCGGCCTGGGACGAGCTGCTCCTCTGCCATCCGCACGACACCCTCTGCGGTTGCTCGGTCGACGGCGTCGCGCGAGCGATGGACACGCGACTGGCCGAGGTCGAGCGCCAGGCCAGCGGGTTGCGGCGGGACGCACTCGACGTGCTGACCGGGCACGACGTCGTGCGCGCGCGCGGGTTGCGCACGCTCTGGCGCCCGCACGTGCTCGTGCGGAACCGCGCGCCACGCGCGCGCGGCGGCGTGGCGGAGGTGAGCATCGCGACGTTCGTTCGTGACGTCGCGGTCGGGCCGGGGTCGGCCGGCGCGTGGCGAACGGTGCGCGCGCCAGCGGCGCCAGTCTCGCTCACCACGGCCGACGCCGCACCGCCGGTCCCGCTACAGGTCCTCGGCCGTGCGCTCGCTCACGAGCGGATCGAGTCGCCGCGGCATTACCCGGACGACGACCTCGTCGAGATCGCGCGGGCACTCGCCTGGGTGCCGGCCGTGCCGGGATATGGAACGAGCGCGCTGGCGGTCGCAGGAGAGGCGAAACGCGTCGTTGGACCGGCTGCGGAGCAGTCCGGCGTCGTGCTGTCCGGCGCCGACCCACTCGCGGCGGCGATGCCGGACGCCGCCCCGCCGGTGCCCGCGCGCGCGCACGATGGCCGCCTCGACAACGGTCGGCTGCAGGTCGCGATCGACGCGCGCGGGCGCGTGTCGCTCGTCGATCTGGTGTCGGGCCACGCGATCGACGATCTCGTCGGGTTCGACGACGTCGGCGACGCGGGGGACCTGTACACGCACTCTCCGGTCGGGAACGTGCTCACGTTCGCGCGCTGCGTCGGCGTCAGGACGGTCGACCGCGGCCCGCTGCGGGCGACGATCGAGGCCCGGTACGAACTCCGTGTGCCCGAAGCGCTCGCCCCCGATCCCGACGACCCGCTCTCGCGTCCGACGCGCCGCAGCGGGCGTGCGACCAACGTCCCGGTCACGGTCCGTGTGGGGCTCGATGCTGACGCGCGGTTCGTGCGCTTCCGGGTGACGGGTAACAACCGCGCGCGCGACCATCGGCTGCGGATCATCTTCCGCACGGGCCTGGCGGAGGCGCGGGTGGTCGCGGATGCGGCGTTCGGCCCACTCGAGCGGCGGCCGGTCGACGTGCCGCCCGCCGACCGCGTCGCCGAACGTCCACCACCGACCGCGCCGCTGCACCGGTACGTCTCGCGTTACGCGGCGGCGCGCGGCGCGACGCTCTTCTCCGACGGTCTCGCCGAGTACGAGGCGACCGATGACGGGGCGATCGCCATCACGCTCGTTCGCGCGGTCGACGAGCTGTCGCGCCCCGATCTACCCGAGCGGCCGGGTCACGCCGGATGGCCGGCGCACACGCCGGAGGCGCAGTGCCCGGGTCCGTTCGAGGCGACGTTCGCGCTCGCCGTGCACGGTGCGGATGCGAACGCGACGCGCGCCGACGTCGAGCGCCTCGCCGACGACGTGTTGCTCCCACTCACGGGTGAGACGATCCGTGCGGCCCTGCACGCGCCGGCCGCGAGCGGGTCGTTCACCCTGTCAGGCGACGCATTCACGTTCGGGGCGGCGAAGCTCGCGGAGCGCGGCGAGGGCTGGACTGCGCTGCGCGCGGTGAACGTGACGGATGCGCCGCAGCGCGGCGCCTGGCGTGTGTCCCTGCCCAACGGCGTCATGATTCGCGAGGCGTGGCACGCACGGCTCGACGAATCGCTGACCGACGCGCTGGCCGTGGCGTACGACGATGGTGCGGCTGTCGTCGCCTTCGAGGCAGGGCCACACGAGGTCGTAACCGTGCTGGTGCGCTGAGCGGGACGCCGCGACCCGCCGCCCGCTCTCGCGCCGCGTTCATCGTCCGCCCGCGCCCGTTCGCTCCTGCAACGCGTCCCCGATCAGCGTGCACGCGAGCACCGTCAGCACGAGCAGCACGCCCGGGACGAGCGAGATCCACGGTGCGACGATGAGCAGGTCGCGCCCGCTCGCGATCAGGTTGCCCCAGCTCGGCGCAGGTGGCTGGACGCCGAGGCCGAGGAACGACAACCCGCTCTCGAGCAGGATCGCATTCCCGACACCGAGCGCGGTCGCGACGGTGGCTGCGCCTAACGCGTTGGGCACGACGTGGCGCCAGAGGATGCGCCCTGGTGCCGCGCCGAGCGCCGCCGCCGCGGTGACGTACTCCGCCCGCGTCACGCCGAGTGCCTCGGCGCGCACGAGGTGCGCGACGCCCATCCATCCGGTGAGCGCGAGCACGACTACGGTCGTGCCGACACCGGGGCCCCAGAGTGCGGCGACGACGAGCAGTAGCACGACGCGGGGAACGGCGAGCAGCACGTCGGCGACGGCGGTGACGGCGCGGTCGGTCAGACCGCCGCGCCACGCGGCCGTCGCGCCTAACGCCGTGCCGAGCGCGCCCGAGAGCATCGACCCACCGACGCCGACGGCGAGCGACAGCCGCGCCGCGGCGAGCGCGCGCACGAGCAGGTCCCGCCCGAACGCGTCCGTGCCGAGCGGGTGCCACGCGCCGAGCGCGTCGCGGCCGCCGGGCGCCACGAGCCGGCGGGCGAGCACGTCGCCGATCGCCTGTGTGTCCGCCGGCGCGAGCGCCGGGACGACGAGCGCGGCGAGCGCGAGCCCGGCGAGCGCGAGCCCGGCGAGTGCGGCCGCGGGCCACATGACCCGGATCGTCAGATCGCGGATCGCCAGACCGCGCGCTGGCCGGCCCGCCGGCGACGATGAGACGTCGGGCACCGGCGGTCAGCGAGCGGGCGGGTCGCGGCGGCGCGGGTCCACCCACGGCAACGCGAGGTCGGCCGCGAGATTGGCCAGCACGGTCGCGACCGCATACAGCAGCGCCGCACCGAGCACTACCGGGTAGTCGCGTGCGCCGATCGCCTGCACGACCACGCGGCCAACGCCGGGCCACGCGAAGACGCTCTCGACGAACACCGAGCCCGCGACGATGCCTGGGAGCGCGAGCGCGAAGAGGACGACGAGCGGCGGCAGCGCCGCGCGCAGCGCGTGGGCGACGAACACGCGCGCGGGTGCGAGCCCCTTCGCGCGCGCGGTGCGCACGAAGTCGTTCGCGAGCACCTCGCCGACCGCCGCGCGCGCGTACCGCGCGACGCCGGAGGCCCCGACCGCGGTGAGCACGGCGAGCGGCAGCACCGCGTGTCGCGCTCGATCGACGGTTGCGCTCCACCCGTGCGTGAGTCCCGCCGGATCGCTCGCCCCGAAGCTCGGCAGTCGCCACGCTGCGGGGACGTCCCAGCGCGCCGCACCGGCCGTCGCGGCGGCGATCAGCCCCAACCCGAGCCAGTAACTCGGCGCCGCGTACGCGATGGTGGCGAGCGCCGTGAGCGCGGCATCGGCGCGGCGTCCGCGCCGGTCGCCGCGCGCGCGGAGCGCGGCCTGCCACGTACCGGCCGCGACGCCGAGGGCATAGCTCAACGCGAGCGACCCGAGCCCGAGCGCGACCGAAGCCGGGAGCGCATCGGCGAGCACGCGCGCCGCGGGGCGGCGTTGGGCGAAGCTCTCACCGAGGTCGCCGTGCAGCAGCCGACCCATCCACCGAACATATTGCGCGGCGATGGGACGATCGATGCCGAGCTCCGAGCGCAGGCGCGCGACGTCGGCCGCACTCGCGCCCGGCGGCACGAGGAACGACGCCGGGTCGCCGGGCGCGGCGTGGACGAGGGTGAACAGCAACGTCGCCACGGCCCACACGAGCAGCGCCGCGCCGGCGAACGACCGCGCGAGCCGCGCGAGCGGGGAGCGGATCGGACGCGCGGGGGCGGGCACGCGCGCATGATGCGCGAGCGCACGGGGAAGGGAAGGGCTGCGTCGGCGACGCGACGCGCTCTCGCACTCGCCGGAGCGTGCGCCGCCGTCGACTGCGCGGTCCCGGCGCGCCCGCCCGACGTCGCCGTCATCGCGTCGGGAGCGGATCTCGAGTCGCCCGACCCAGTCGTGACCGTGCACCCGATGTCGCGCCAGGTGCAACGTCACGTGCTGCTCGTCACCCTCGCGCGCTACGACGAACGGTTGACGGCCGTGCCGTACTACGCGCGGCGCTGGCGCTGGTCGCCGGATCGGCGGACGGTGACGTTGTTTCTCGAGCCGTCGCTGCGCTGGCACGACGGCGTACCGACGACCGCGCACGACGCCGTGTTCACCTTCGCCCTCGCCCGCGACTCGGCCGCGGGATCGCCGCGACGCGCCGAGCTGGCCGCGCTGGACACGGCGGTCGCCTCGGACGATACGACGCTCGTGCTCCGCTTCGTGTCGGCGCAGCCGTCGCTGCCGCGGTTCGTCTGCGAGCTGCCGCTCGTGCCGCGACACGTGCTGGGAAGGGTTGCCGCACGCGACCTGCGTCGCGCCGCGTTCGAGACGGCGCCGATCGGCAATGGCCCGTTTCGCTTCGTCGAACGCGTCGCGGGTGCGCGCTGGACGTTCGCCCGCAACGCCGCGTTCCCGGCCGCGATGGGTGGGCCGCCGCGGCTCGCGCGTCTCGTCGTCGCCGTCGTCGACGAGCCGACGACGAAGTTCGCCGGCCTGATCTCGGGCGAGCTCGACGCCGCCGGGATCGCGCCGACGAGTGCGGCGCGCCTCGCCCGGGACCGCGTCGCGCGCGTGCTCGCGTATCCGGTCGCCTTCTCGACGGGCCTCGTCTTCAACACCCAGCGGCCGCCGTTCGACGACGCGCGCGTCCGGCGGGCGGTCGATGCGTCTATCGATCGCCGTCGGATCGTCGACGTGGCGCTCGCTGGCTTCGCGACGCCATCCGCGGCGTCGGTCGCTCCGGGGATGCCGGACGC
>DASWUT010000034.1:0-2452 GCA_036401455.1 Gemmatirosa sp.
GCGGATGTCACAGTGAACCGCCCGAGCCGACAGACCGAGGGAGAGGCGGCGTGGTCCACGCGATCGCAGTCGAGCCCGGGACGGGCGTGGCCGTTTCGGCCGACAGTTCCGTGGTCGCCTGGATGCTCGGAGCGTTCGTGGTCACGTTCCTGGTGACCCGGGCCATCACCCGGCTGATCCGGGCGGGCCGGGGTCCGTTCCGGGACACCAGCGTCGGCGGCGTCCACATCCACCACCAGGTCTACGGGATCTTCCTGATCCTGTGCAGCGGCACGGTCGCGGTCGTCTACCGGCCCGAACACCCCTGGCAGGAGGTCGTCGCCACGCTCTTCGGCGTCGGCGCCGCCCTCACCCTGGACGAGTTTGCGCTCTGGCTGCGCCTCGACGACGTCTACTGGGGACCAGAGGGTCGGCGCTCGGTCGACGCGGTGCTGGTCGCGGTGATGATCGGGCTGCTGATGCTCGCGGGACTCAACCCGTTCGACACCGACGCGAGCAACGGCACGGTCGTTCTCGCGATCAGCGTGGGCCTGAGCCTTTTCTTCGTCGTGGTCGCGATCCTCAAGGGCCGCGCGGTGTTCGGGGTGTTGGGGCTGTTCTTCCTTCCGCTCGCGCTGATCGCCGCCGTCCGGCTCGCCCGTCCGGGCTCGCCGTGGGGACGCCGGTTCTACCGGCCGCCCTCGCACAAGCTCTCACGGGCGCAGAAGCGGTTTCCGCCGGGTCGACGGCCCCGCTGGGACCCGCTCATCGACGTGTTGGCCGGGCGGCCGACCGCTGCCACCAGGCAACCCATCCCGATCGACAGCCCGTCCGACCAGGGGTGATGGCGGCCGCCGACATGCCCGCTGACATGACCGCAGCCGAGGAACGCGCCGCCATGGTGCAGCGGTTGCGCAGCACCGGGATCGAGGATCTCCGGGTGCTGGCGGCCATGCGGGACGTGCCGCGCGAGCTGTTCGTGCCACCGCAGCTCGCCCACGCGGCCTACCACGACTCACCCCTGTCCATCGACCTCGGCCAGACCATCTCCGCGCCGTGGATCGTCGCGTTCAGCGCCGCAGCGCTGCTCAAGAGCCCGGACGCACACGTGCTGGAGGTCGGCACGGGGTCGGGCTACGGGGCGGCTGTGCTCTCGCGCTGCTACCGCACCGTCGTGACCGTCGAACGCCATCCGCAGCTGGCGGTGAAGGCGAGCGCCGCGCTCGCCGCGCTCGGCATCACCAACGTCGAGGTGCGCACGGGCGACGGCGCGGCGGGCGTGCCCGAGCGCGCCCCGTTCGACGGCATCGTGGTAACGGCAATGGCGGACACGGCCCCACCGCCCGCCCTGCTGGAGCAGCTCTCACCCGAGGGCACCCTCATCTGCCCGGTCGGCAGGCGCAGGCGCGGCGTCCTGCGGCGCTATCGCGCCGGACAGGTCGAGGACCTGGTCCGCGTCGCGTTCGTGCCCCTGGTGACCGGCCACGGCTGAACCGGCCAGCTCCGCGAGCCGCCCGACCGACGCCAGGTGGCCACCCGTGCGCGCCCGCTCCGCCGCGGCGACGGCCAGTGCGCCGGTCCGCGGATCACCCCTGGCCGCGAGCAGCTCGACCTGCGCCCACCGCGCCTCGTAGTGCCCCAACGCAGGCCCCACGGCCAGTGCGTGCGCCACCAGCTCGGCCACGCCCGTGGTCTCGCCGCGCGCCACACCCACGAGCGCGCGGCGCGCCGCGGCCCACGACGCGAAGAGCGTGAACGACTCCCCCGCCACCTCGGCCGACGCCGCGAACGCCGCGGCGGCGTCGTCCAGTTCGCCGCGGGCGACCAGCGCTATGCCCAGCGCGCGGTGCGCGGTGGCGGTCCAGCCGCGATGGTCGACGGCCAGCACCAGCGCCGCACGGGCGTCCGCCGCCGCCTCGTCGGCCCGGCCCAACGCCGACAGCGCCTCCGAGCGGTGCCACAACGCGTAGGCCTGCCCTTCGGCGGTGTCGAGCTCGCGGGCCAGGCGCACCGCGGCGGACGTCTCGACGAGCCCGACCGCGGCCTGGTCGGCGAACACGAGGCCGTGTCCGCGGGTGGCGCGCGGCGTGACTACGCGCAGCAGCTCGCCGGAGTCGGCGAACAGCTGCGCCACCCGACCGAAGGTCGCGACGGCCTCGGTGATGTGGCCGTCGAGGAATGTCGCCATGGCTCGGCCGTCGAGGATCCGCGCGACGCCCGCCGCGTCGCCCAGCGCGCGGTATGCGGCCAGCGCCGCTTCGGCCCGTTCACGCGCGCGCTCGCCGTGGTCGTTGTTCATGTCGACGATCGCGGCGGTCTCCAACGCGGCGGCCACGGCCGGGACGTCGTCGCCCGCCTCGACGAGCGCCAGCTCGGCCAACGCGGAGGCCTGCCGGACGTCGCGCGATCCGAACGTGAGCATGGCCAGCCGGGACATCCGCCGGGAGTGCAGCGGTCCGCGGCCGGTCACGGC
>DASWUT010000035.1:0-3034 GCA_036401455.1 Gemmatirosa sp.
CGCGCGCCGCGCTTGAGCGCGCGATGTACCGTGCGTGCGTAGCGCATGAAGTTGAGGCCCGCCCACGGGTGGCGGAGGAAGAACTCGGTCGGTAGCAGGTCGGCCTTGAGCCGGTTGCACGGTCCGCACGCGGCGACGACGTTGCCGGCGATGTTGGGGCCGCCGTGCGCGCGCGGGTACACGTGGTCGAGCGTCACGGTGTCGAACGTGAGGGCGTCGGCGCAGTAGACGCAGCGACGCCCGCAGTCGCGCAGGGTCGCGGCGCGCATCGCGCGCTTGGCGCCGATCTCGAGCGCGCCGAAGTCGCGCGGCCGGCTTGCGGGGGCGCGATCGCGGGCGCGGCCGCCGCGCTCGGAGGTGCGGCGACCGCCCCAGGCGCGGGCAGCGCCGCCCGTGAGCACGGTGAGGGCGGCAGCGCGGAGCGCGCGCGTGGTCGCGGCGCGGGCGGTCGAACGGGTGAGCGGACGGGGCATCGTGGCTCTCGATCCTCGCACGAAACGGCGACACCCCGCCCCCGGGAGAAGCCCGGAAGCGGGGTGTCGGCTGGTGAACGGGACGGCAGAGGTCCGGACGGCTGAGCGCGGCGGGGCGGCGGGGCGGCCGTCGCCGCGGCGACGCGAGGGCGGGCGCGCCGGACCACGCGCCTCGCCGCCGTGCCGCCGCTCGCGTGCCAGCCTGTCGCCATCGCGCCTCCGCCGGTGTGGTCGTGGGCCGTCGGGTACCGACGACCGACCTTGCTTACAATCACGTATAACGCAGCGGCCGTGCCAAGTCCACCCGGCGCTAAGCGACGCTAAGCGGTCGTGACGTTGCGCCGGCGGACCGGATCGCGAACGGCGGCGATGATGCGCGCCGCCATCGCGTCGAGGTGCGTTCGGTCCGGCATCGCCGAGCCGGGAAACGGCAGCGGCACGTCGAAGCCGTCGCCAGCGACGCGCGGAATGAGATGGACGTGGAAGTGGAACACGTCCTGGCCCGCCGACGCGCCGCTGTTCACCACGACATTCATGTCGCGCGTGCCGGCGACCTGCTGAATGATCGGGATGAGGCGTGTCGCCACGTCGTAGAGGTGCTGCCCGACGTCACGCGGCAGGTCGTCGATACACTCGTAGTGCGCGCGCGGAACGACGAGCACGTGCCCCGCGTTGACCGGCTGGATGTCCATGAACGCGATGGCCGTCGCGTCCTCATAGCAGAGCGACACCTCCGCGGAGCCGCGGATCAGGTCGCAGAAGGCGCAGGGGCGGGCGGGTCCGGACATGCGGGCAACCTCGGGGAGGGCGCGCCGCCCGTCAAGGGCGCGAGCGCCCGTCCGCGGGCCCGGGCGCCGCATCCCGGCGCGCGGCGCGCCGGGCCTCGCCGCCTAACACACGATGCTGCGCGTGGTGTCCTCGGGCCTTGCCCGGCGCGCGTGACAACCGCGGTGCGGGTTATGCTCTAGGCACCGCGTCGCGCGTCCTCTGGAGGGGCTGATGGGGTGGTTGCGCCGTGCGGTCGCACGGACACGAGGGTCACGGGTCGTCACCGGCGCGCTGCTCGCAGCGGCCGTGTCTGGCTGCCGCGAGTCGAATGCAGACGCGCGTGAAGCGCCCGCGGGCGACCGCGTCGACGCCGCGCGCGCGGATGCCGCGATTCGCACCGCGATGGCGAGCGGCGCCGCCTGGCCCGCATACGGGCGCGACTATTCCAATCAGCGCTGGTCGCCGCTCGCCGAGATCACGACGGCGAACATCGCACGACTGTCGCCGGCGTGGATCTATCACACGGGAATCGTCGCGGGGTTCGAAACGAGTCCGGTCGTCGTCGACGGCACGATGTACATCTCGACGCCGCGCAACCACGTCGTCGCGCTCGACGCGGCGACGGGCGCCAAGCGGTGGGAGTACGTGCATCCCTACCGTACGACGGTCGACTGCTGCGGGCCGATCAACCGCGGCGTCGCGGTCTATGGCGGACGGGTGTTCATGGGCACCGTCGATGCGCGCCTCGTGGCGCTCGACGCGGCGACGGGGCGGCTGCTGTGGGACGTGTCGGTGGGCGACAACCAGCAGGGCTACCACATCACCGCCGCCCCCGTCGCGGTCGACGGCAAGGTCATTACCGGGATCTCGTGCGGCGAGCAGGGCGGGCGCTGCTACGTGACGGCGTACGATGCCGCGAGCGGCCGGCAGGTCTGGCGGTTCTACACGGTGCCCGACCCTGCGCACGGCGGATGGTGGGGAACGTGGCGCGCGCGCGACCCGTGGGGCGCCGACTTTCACCGCGACCTCGCGCAGGAGCATCGCGACAGTGCGAAGTACGCCGATGCGTGGCAGCACGGTGGCGGGCCGATGTGGCACACGCCCGCGGTCGATACCGCGCTCGGCCTCGTCTTTCTCAACGTCGGCAACGCCGCACCCGACGTCGACGGCAGCGTGCGTCCCGGCGACAACCTGTTCACGGACTGCATCGTCGCGCTCGACCTGAAGACGGGCGCGTACCGCTGGCACTACCAGGAAGTCTCGCACGATCAGTGGGACTACGACCCGGCCTCGCCGGTGGTGCTGGTCAACGTGCGCGACTCGACCGGCCAGGTGGTGCCCGCGGTGGCCGAGGCGGGGAAGACGGGGTGGGTCTACGTGCTCGACCGGCGGACGGGGCGACCGATCCGCCGCTCCGACGCGTTCGTGCCGCAGCAGAACATGTTCACGGTTCCGACCGAGGCCGGCGTCGTCATCGCGCCGGCGACGCTTGGCGGGTCGGACTGGTCGCCCCCGGCGTACAGTCCGCAGACCGGCTACCTGTACGTCGATGGCAACTACTTCCCGCAGCTCTACCGTCGGCAGCACGAAGAGCTGCAGCCCCCCGCGCAGTACTGGGGCGGGGTCGTCACGGCGGGGATGACCGGGCACTACGGAACGTTCTCGGCCGTGGACCTGAACACCGGGCGGATCGCCTGGCAGGTGCGGCTGGACCAGCCGACGATCAGCGGCGCCGTGGCGACGGCGGGCGGGCTGGTCTTCACGGGCTTGTCGGATTCGGCGTTCGTCGCCTA
>DASWUT010000036.1:0-13225 GCA_036401455.1 Gemmatirosa sp.
GTCGATGCGCTCTCCCCCGCCGACCGCCGCCGCCTGCTCGAGCGCGCGCCCGACGCGGCCAGCTCCGCAGTGCCGGCGCGCGTCGCGGCGATCATCGCCCGCGTGCGCCAGGAGGGCGACGCCGCGCTCGTCGCGATGGCGCGCGAGTTCGACGGCGCGGAGTTAGGCACGCCGCGCGGGCCCCAGCTCGAGGTGCCGCGCGCGGAGTGGCGCGCCGCCCTGGAGGACGTCGACGCGGGACTCCGCCGCGCGATGGAGCGCACCGTCACCAACGTGCGCGCCGTCCACGAGGCGTTCCGCCCGAAGGCGACCGAGGTCGAGTCCGAGCCCGGGATCCTCGTCGGCCGCCGCCCCGACCCGTTAGGCCGCGTCGGCGTCTACGCCCCCGGTGGGCGCGCGGCCTACCCGAGCTCGCTCATCATGGGCGTCGTGCCGGCCAAGGTCGCGGGGGTCGGCGAGGTCGTCGTCTGCTCGCCGCCGGCGAGCCCCGACGGGCTGCCGAGCGCGGTGGTGCTCGCCGCGGCCGCGCTCGCCGGCGCGGACCGCGTCTTTGCGTTAGGCGGTGCGGGCGCCGTCGCCGCGATGGCCTACGGCACCGCGAGCGTGCCGCGGGTCGACCGCATCGTCGGCCCGGGCAACGCGTACGTGGCCGAGGCCAAGGTGCAGGTCTCGCGCGTGTGCGGCATCGACTCGCCCGCGGGGCCGAGCGAGCTGCTCGTGATCGCCGACCACACGGCCGACCCGGCCGCCGTCGCGCGCGAACTCATTGCCCAGGCGGAGCACGACCCGATGGCCGCGGTGGTCTGCGTGGCCGTCGGCGACGAGACGGCCGAGCAGGTCGAGGCCGCGCTCGCCGCACTCGCGCCGACGACGCCGCGGCGCGAGATCGTCGAGGCCGCGCTCGCCGGGCAGGGGGCCGTCCTCGTCGCGCAGACGTACGACGAGGCGGCCGCGTTCGCCTCCGACTACGCGGCCGAACACCTGCAGCTCGCGATTGGCGAGCCGGAGCAGAAGATGGTCCTCGCCCGGCTCCGCAACACGGGCACGGTCTTCCTCGGCGAGACGACCTCGGTCGCCTACGGCGACTACATGACCGGGGCCAACCACGTGCTGCCCACGGGCGGGCTCGCGCGGAGCTACAGCGGGCTCTCGACGCTCGACTTCGTGCGCTGGACGACGTACCAGCGCGTCACGCCGCAGGCCGCGGCGAAGCTCGCCTACGACGTCGGGCGGTTTGCCGACGCAGAGGGGCTGCCCGGGCACGCAGAGGCGGCGCGCGCGTGGATGAAGGTGCGCGACGGCGGCCGCACGCGGATGGCCGAGCGCGCGTTCCGCAAGCGTCTGCGCCGCATCGCGGCCGACGCGGGCGGTGAGTTGCTCGACAGCGGGGGGCTCGACGGCGGGCCGCCCGACGACGAGAACGATTCCGAAGGGGACAGCGCATGACGTCGGGCACGACGGCGCCGCCGGCCGCGCGCGCGGGCTACGACGCGATCCCGTTGTACGCGCCGGCCACCGGGGGCGAAGCGGAGGCGCCCTGCGTGACCGACGCGAGCGACACGATCAACCTCTGGGGCGCCCCCCCCGACGCCGTCGCCGCGCTCGGTGCGGCGGCCACGGCCGCGATGCTCTCGACGTATCCCGCGCTGTACAACAACGCGCTCAAGGCGCCGCTCGCCGGGTACGCGGGCGTGGACGCCGACACGCTGATGACGGGCTGCGGATCGGACGACGTGATCGACTGCGCGCTGCGCGCGTTCGCCGAACCCGGGGGTGTGGTCGCGCACGCGGCGCCGACGTTCTCGATGGTTCCGGCGTACGCGCGGGCCAACGGGATGACGCCGGTGGGCGTCCCGCTCGCGCGCGACGACTACGCAGCGGACGCCGACGCCCTGCTCGCGACCGACGCGGCGGTGATCTACCTCTGCTCGCCCAACAACCCGACGTCGACGCCGCTCGCGCGCGCGCTCGTCGAGCGCGTGGTCGCGGGCGCGCGCGGGCTCGTCATCCTCGACGAGGCGTACGCGGAGTACGTGATGGCCGACCCGCGCGCGACGGTGGAGGTGTTCACCTCCGAGGCGCCCGCGTGGGGGCGGGTGCTCGCGACGCGCACGTTGAGCAAGGCGTTCGGGCTTGCCGGGCTGCGCGTCGGGTACGGGGTGGGGCACCCGGACGTGGTGCGCGCGGTCGAGAAGGCGCGCGGGCCGTTCAAGGTGACGTTTCCGGCCGAGGCAGCGGTGCGGGCCGCGTTGGGCGCGGGCGACGGCGCGCTCGGGTGGGTGCGGGCGCACGCGCGCCTCGCCGTGGCCGAACGGGACGCGTTCGTCGCCGGGCTCTGCGCGCTCGGGCTCGCGCCCGCGCCGGCGGCGGCGCACTTCGTCTTCGTGCCCGTGCCCGATGCGCGCGCGGTGGCCGCGCGGCTGCGCGCGCGGCACGGCGTCGGGGTGCGCGTGTTCGACGGGCTGCCGACCACGGTGCCCACGCTCGCCGCGAGCGGCGGCGCGGCGCTCCGGCTCAACGTGGGGCCGCGCGAGGTCCAGCGGCGCGTGCTCGACGCGCTGGCGGCGGAGATCGCCCGGTGACGCCGCCCACGGTGACGCCGCCCACGGTGACGCCGCCCACGGTCACCGTCTTCGACTACGGCGCGGGCAACCTGCACTCGCTCGCCAAGGCGGTCGAGCGCGCGGGCGCGGCGGTGCGGGTCGAGGTCGACCCCGCCGCGGCGGTCCTGCACACGGACGCGCTCGTGCTCCCCGGCGTGGGCGCGTTCGCGGCGGCGGCTGAACGGCCCGCGCCCGGGCGCGACGCGATGCGCGCGGCGCTCGCGGACGGGCTGCCCGCGTTAGGCATCTGCCTCGGCATGCAGCTGCTGTTCGACGAGAGCGACGAGGGGCCGGGCGCGGGGCTCGGGCTGCTGCCCGGGCGCGTGACGCGCATCCGGGCGCGGCGCGTGCCGCAGATCGGCTGGAACGCGATCGAGCCGGCCGACGCGGTCGAGCCCGGCGTGAACGCGCCTAACGTCGGTGGGCCCGACCCGCTCGTCGCGGCGTCCGGCCTGCGGACGGCGTACTACGCCAACAGCTTCGTCTGCCGCCCGGACGACCCGGCCGCGTGCGTGACGGCGTGGAGCGCGCACGAGGAGGACCGGTTCCCGGCGGTGGTGCGCGTCGGGAACACCGTCGGGGCGCAGTTCCACCCCGAGAAGTCGAGCGCGCCGGGGGTGGCGTTCGTGGCGGCGTGGGTGCGCGCATTGGCTGGGGCGCGGTGATGATCGTGCTCCCGGCCGTCGACCTGCGCGAGGGCGCGTGCGTGCAGCTCGTCGGCGGCGCGTACGCGGACGAGCGCGTCCGCCTCGACGACCCGCTCGCCGCCGCGCGCGAGTGGGCGCGGCTCGGCTTCCACCGCCTGCACGTCGTCGATCTCGACGCGGCGACCGGGCGCGGCTCCAACGCGGGCGTCGTGGAAGAGATTGTCCGCCACGGCGGCTTCGACGCCGTGCAGGTGGGCGGTGGCGTGCGCGACACGGACGCCATCGACCAGGTGTTCGCGTTAGGCGCGGCGGCGGCCATCGTCGGCACGCGCGGCGTCGAGGACCCGGACTGGCTGGCCGAGGCGGCGGAGCTGTACCCGGGCGCACTCGTCCTCGCCGCCGACGTGCGCGAGCGGCTCGTCGTGACGCGCGGGTGGGCGCGCACGCTCCCCACGCGCGTGACCGACCTCGTCGAGGCACTCGCCGGCGTGCCGCTCGCCGGCATCCTCGTCACCGCGGTGCACAAGGAGGGACAGATGCAGGGCGTCGACCGGCGGCTGATCGAGGACGTGGTCGAGGTGGCGACGGTGCCGGTGCTCGCCTCGGGGGGCGTCGGATCGGTGCACGACCTGCGCGTGCTCGCCGAGTGCGGGGCGGCGGGCGCGGTGGTCGGGATGGCGCTGTACACGGGCGCGCTCGACGCGCGCGCGGTGGCCGAAGAGTTCGGGGGAGCATGACGACCGTCGTCCGCGAGACCCGCGAGACCCAGATCCGCGTCACGATCGCCCGCGGCACCGGCCAGGCCACGGTCGACACGTCGCGCCCGTTTCTCGACCACATGCTCACCGCGCTCGCGCGCTATGGCGGGTTCGATCTCACGGTGCACGCGCGCGGCGATCTGCCGCACCACCTGATCGAGGACGTGGGCATCGCGGTCGGCGAGGCGGTGCGCGCGTTCGCCCCCGCGACCGCGGCGCGCTACGGCGACCGCACGATCCCGATGGACGACGCGCTCGTCCACGCCTCGGTCGACCTCGGCGGGCGCGCATGGTACGAGGGGCCGCTGCCGGCGCGGCTCTACGACCACTGGATGCAGTCGTTCGCGTTCAACGCGCGCGCCACGCTACACCTGCGCGTGCTGCGCGGGCACGACCGCCACCACGTCGTCGAGGCCGCGTTCAAGGCGTTGGGCCTCGCGCTGCGCGACGCGCTCGCCGACACGGGCGCGGTGTTCTCGACCAAGGGCGCAGTGAGCACCGTCGTCGACGGCGGCGCCGGCCCGGGCTGATGCTCACGCGTCGGCTCATCGTCTGCCTCGACGTGCGCGGCGGGCGCGTCGTCAAGGGCGCGCAGTTCGTCGCCCTGCGCGACGTCGGCGACCCCGTATTCTTGGCGGCACGCTACGAAGCCGAGGGGGCCGACGAGATCACCTTCCTCGACATCTCGGCCAGCGCGGAGGAGCGCGCGACGCTGCTCGACGTCGTCGCGCGCACGGCGGAGCGGCTGTTCGTGCCGCTCACCGTCGGCGGCGGGGTGCGCACCGCGGACGACGTCGGGCGCGCGCTGCGGGCGGGCGCGGACAAGGTCAGCATCAACTCTGCCGCCGTCACGCGGCCGGAGGTGCTCACCGAGAGCGCGTGGCGTTACGGCGCGCAGTGCGTGGTGGCGAGCATCGACGCCAAGTGGGACGCCGCGGCCGGGATCTTTCGCGTCTACGTGAAGGGGGGGCGCGAGCCGACCCCGCTCGACGCGGTGGCGTGGGCGCGCGAGTGCGTCGCGCGCGGCGCGGGTGAGGTGCTGCTGACGAGCATCGACCGCGACGGGGCGCGCACGGGGTACGACCTGCCGCTCACGCGCGCGGTGGCCGCGGCGGTGGACGTGCCGGTGATCGCCTCGGGTGGGGCGGGCGAGGCGGCCCACGTCGCGGAGGCGATCGCGGACGGCGGCGCGGATGCGGCGCTCGTCGCCGGGATCCTGCACGACGGGGTGACGACGGTGGCCGCGCTCAAGGGAGCGATGCGGGGCGCGGGGTTGGCGGTGCGGTAGCGAGGCCGGAGTGGCGCGAGGGCGGCGGGGCCGTGCTCCCCGTCTCACCCGCCCCCGGCGTCACGGCCGGCTACGGGCAGCTCGCGACCTTCGCCTGTTCGCGAAACACGACCGTCCCGCTCACCAACGGCATCAGCGCCGCGTCGACCGGCTGTGTGACCGACGCCGTCGTCGCGCACGATGCGCCCGGGCTGACGGTGCGTACCCACACGACCGCGCCCGACGCGTCGGTCGACGCGGAGTCGATGTGGATCGTGTAGCCGCCGCTGTTGCGCTGGCCGAGGGCGGCGACGACGACCATCTGGCGGGTGAAGTTGACCGTGGGCACCGCCGGGATGGGCGTGGTGCGGGCCCAGATGCTCGCCCACGCGGCTCGCCACGCCGGCGCGTCGCGGATCACGGTGCGCTGCGCGGTTGCGAGGCCGCTGTACGACGTCAGCGGCAGCCCGTTGCTGCCGAGCGGCGTGACCGTGACCGCCTGGCCTTCGGAAAAGGGGGGCGTGGTCGCGCCGCTCGGGTCGGTGGTCCCGCCGCACCCGGCGACGGACAGGGCGGCGATCGAGGCGAGCATGCGGGCGGCGTGGCGCATGTCGGGGAGGGAGGAGGGTCGATGCTGCGGCCGCGCGGAACCGGGGGGCGGGTTCCGGCGCGGCGATGGGACGTTATCGCGCCGCGGCCTCTTCTGCCCCCATCGCCAGCTCGACGCCGGCTCGATCGCTCGGGCCGACCCACAGGCGGACGCCGCCGCGCAGGGCGTCGGCGTTGGAGCCGAGCCGGGTGAAAGGAGGGAATTTGCCGAGCACCTTCTCCAGGCGGCGCGCGTTCCCCCCGCCGAGGAGGACGGTGTCGACCTGCATCGCGACGTGCAGGCGGGAGACGACGTCGATCACGTTGCGGCGCCAGCGGTGGGTGCCGTCGCGCTCGCGGGCCGCCTCGCCGACGTACTCCTCGAAGGTGCGGCCGCGCTTGTAGGGCAGGTGCGCGAGTTCGAGCGGCTGCAGGTGCCCCGAGATGACGAGCGCGGAGCCGAGCCCCGTGCCGAGGCCGAGGAAGAGCATGCGCCCGCCGCGGTAGCCGCCGAGCGCCTGCATCGCGGCGTCGTTGATGACGCGGACCGGGTGGCCAAACGCGCCGGCGAAGTCGAACCCGACCCACCCGGAGCCGAGGTTGTGCGGCTCGACCGCGGGCCGGCCGTCGACCACCGGGCCGGGGTAGCCGATCGACACGGCGTCGTACGACCAGCCGGCGGTGGCCGCCGTCACCCCGGTCACCATGTCGGCCGCGGTGAGCGTGGGTCCCGAGTCGATGCGCGCGGGGGTGGGGATCGACGTCGGCCCGTTGGTCGGATCGGCGTGGCTGCCGCCCGCCGCCTGAAACTGTCCCGACGCGGCTTCGGCCTTCTCGGACGGCGCGTGCCGGCTGGCCGGCTCCGCGTCGGGGTCCCCGATCGGCCCCTCGGCGTCCGGGCCGCTGAGGACGAGCGCCTTGACGTGGGTGCCACCGACATCGAGGACGAGGATGCGCATGCGGGAGAGTACGAAGAAAGTCGTGCGGACGCGACGGCCGACGCGGGATCCGGCCGAAGATCGGCGGCGCGCAGCGCTGCGCAAGACGCCGACCACGCGCATACTTGCCGCATGCCCGATCGCCGCGCGCCCGACCCGCCCGCCCTCCTGCTCCACGCGGCCGCCGATCTCGCCCGGATGGCCGGCGACGTCGCGCTGCGACACTTTCGCACCGGCCCGGCCGGCGGTGCGATCGACGTCGAGACCAAGGGCGACGGGTCTCCCGTGACCGTCGCCGACCGCACGGCCGAGTCGGCCGCCCGCGCCTGGCTCGCCGCGCGCTACCCGGACGACGGCATCCTCGGCGAGGAGTTTGGCCGCGCGGGGCGCGATGCGGCGCGGTGCTGGGTGCTCGATCCGATCGACGGCACCAAGACGTTCGTGCGCGGCGTGCCGCTCTGGGGAACGCTCGTCGCCTGCGTGGAGCAGCGGGCGGACGGCGCCTGGGGAGAGGTGCTCGCCGGCGCGGCGTACTTTCCCGCCGTGGGCGAGCTGGTCGCGGCCGCGCCGGGCGAGGGGTGCTGGTGGAACGGCGCGCGGGCCCGCGTCTCGGACGTCGACCGGCTGGCCGCGGCGACGGTGTGCACCACCGACCCGAAGTTCGCCCACCGCCCCGAGCGCCAGGCCGCCTGGCGGGCGCTCGAACACGAGGCCCTGATCGCCCGCTCGTGGGGCGACTGCTACGGCTACCTGCTGGTCGCGACCGGGCGCGCCGACGCGATGGTCGACGCCGTGGTCGGCGACTGGGACGTGGCGGCGCTGCTGCCGGTGATCGAGGAGGCTGGGGGAACGCTGACGTCGTGGGAGGGCGCGCGCACCGCGTTCGGCGGCTCGGCCGTCGCGACCAACGGCGCGCTCGCGGCCGACGTGCGGCGCGTGCTCGCGGCTGCGGGCTAGCTTGCCCGCATGCTCGATCTCGACACGCTCGACTTTCAGAAGGGGAACGGTCTCGTCACCGTGGTGGCGCAGGACGCCGTGACGGGGGCCGTGCTGATGGTCGCGCACGCGGACCGCGAGGCGTTGCAGCTGACGCTGTCCACGGGCGAGATGCACTACCACTCGCGCACGCGCGGCCTGTGGCACAAGGGCGCGACGAGCGGGAACGTGCAACGCGTCGTCGCGCTCGCCGCGGACTGCGACCGCGACGCGGTGCTGGCGCGCGTGGCGCCGGCCGGCCCGGCGTGCCACACGGGGGCGGTGAGCTGCTTCGCCCAGAAAGGGCCGCCACCGGCCGCCGACACGCTGTCCACGCTCGACGCGACGATCGCGCTGCGCGCGACCGACGCCGCCGGCGCGACCGCCGTGGATCGGCCGAGCTACACCCAGCGCCTGCTCGGCGACCGCAACCTGCGGCTGAAGAAGATCGGCGAGGAAGCGGCCGAACTGGTCACCGCGTGTGCGGACGGCGACCCCGCACGGGCCGCGGAAGAGGGCGCGGACCTCGTCTACCACGCCCTCGTCGCCCTGCGCGCCGTCGGCGTGTCGCTCGACGACGTGCGGCGCGTGCTGGCCGCGCGCGCCGGGTAGTCGCCCCGTCGGTCCGGACGGGTCCTTACGTCGTTTTCTTCTCGCCCGGCCGGTACTCGTCGAGATCGAAGTCGTCGGCGGCGCGCGCCTTGGGCTTCGGCTTGGCCGCCGCGCCCACGCGCACCGGACGCCCGCGGCGCGGGCCCGCTTCGGCCACGGCCTGCAGCAGGAGTTCGCGCGCTTCGGCCATCAGGTCGTTCGTGAGCGGCTTCGTGCGGCGGGCCTTCTCGCGCTGGTACCACTCCTCGGCGCCGAGCTCGGGGTGCGGATCGTCGGACGGTTCGCGCGGGGGGCGGACCGGCGTCGGCGGCTCGCTCGGGATCACGGTCACGACGACCTGACGCGGCGGGGCGGGCGCGGCCGCCGGCTCGGCCGTTTCGGCGGCGGGCGACGGGAGCGGAACCTCGACCGGGGCCACGTCGGGGGCGGCCGCGGCCGCGGCCGGGGCGGGCTCGACGACAGGCTCCGGCACGGGCGCCGCGGCGGCGACCGGCGGAAGCTCGACGACCGGAGCCGAAGGAGCGGTGCGCGCGAGGACCGGCGCGACCGGGGTTGCGGCCGTGGTCGCGGGCGTCGCCGGCGCAGCGGCGCGCTTCGCGGTCTTCGCGGCCGTCGGCGGCACCCCGGTGGGCGGCGCGGCGGGCTTCGTGCGGCTGGCCGGCGTGGCGGCCTTCGTCGTGGCGCGCGTGCCCGCGGTCGGCTTCGCAGCCGCCTTCTTCGCGACCGGCGCGCTCTTCGCGGCCGTTTTGGGCGCCGCCTTCCCGGCGGCCTTCGTCGACGCGGCCTTACCGGTCGTCTTCACCGACGTGCGCGACGTCGTCTTGGCCGACGAGCTGGCGCGCTTGGCAGTGGTCTTCGCGCTGCCCTTGGTGACAGGCACGGATTTAACGGACGGCTTGGGACGGGTCGGCATGAGCGCTCCGGCGTGAAGGGCCAGGCAGGACGGCGGAGGAACGCGCACGCCCGCGGGCGCGCGCCGCGCCCGCGAGCCAGTGCGGGGTGCAGAACGCACCCGCGGGGGGCGCGACGAATGGTGCGAGGCCGGCGCGCTGGTCGGGCGTGCGCCGTTTCGACCGGGACAGACTACGTCAGGGCAGCGTTTCGGGCGACCCCGCGCCGTGGTCCGCGATCGAATCTGTACCCCTGCCGGCACTCCAAGGTGCCGCGTCCGCGTGCCGGCCGTTGCTGCGCGGGGGCGCGGCGGTCGGGTTCTCGAGCGACTCGCCGATCGCGGGGGCGAGGCGGCCCGCCCGAACGTCGGCCACGGCCACCGCGGCGCCATCCTTGAGATCGGCGAGCGCCCGGCGCGCCGCACTCGGCGCCTCGCTCGGCGAGAGCGCCGGGCTCTCGCCGTGGGCCAGTCCGTCGGCCGGCTTCACGCCGACGCCGTGCTCGTACACCATCTTGCTGCCGAGGTAGGCGCTGTAGCTCAGCGCGCCGAGCCCGGCGAGGCCGAGGGCGAGGTAGCCCGCGCCAGCCTCGTCCTCGCTCCAGCGGCTCACGGCCATGAGCGCGGTGATCGCGGTGAGCGAGAGGTTGAGGTTGCGGTGCGTGACGAGGATGTCGCCGGCGACCCCTTCCGCGCTCACCTCCTGCTGCGCGATGAGGCCGGTCGCCGCCGAGACCGCCGCGCCGGCGGCGGCGAGCGGCATGAGCGCGCGTCCGACGTCCGAGAGGGTGCGGCTCCCAGTCACACGGCCGAGCAGGTCGGCGCCGAGGGCGATCGGCAGGACGGCGATCGGGAAGTGCACGATCGCCGGGTGGATCTCGTGAAGGCGCGGCGGCATGGGCGGAGTCGTGGGTGAGAAACGCGTCTCGTCGGGCAAGCGGTGGGCCGGGCGGTGAACGTGCCGTCGAACGCACGCGGCCCACGGGCGGATCCCCACGACGGGATCCTCGCCGGCCACGCGCGGTCGGCTGCGTACCTCAACTTGGGCGATACGCGTACACCACCGCCGGCCGGCCGAACAGCGCGATGCGTCCGTCCTCGGTCGCGCCGAGCCGGGTGGCGACGCGGGCCGACGCGACGTTGTCCGGGTGAATGAGGCTGATCACGCGGTCGCGCGCGAGCACTCCATGCGCGTACTCGAGCGCCGCGCGCGCACCCTCGGTCGCGTAGCCGCGTCCCCAGAACTGCGGCGCGAGCACGTATCCCACCTCGCACCCGGGCCACCCGTCGGGCTCGTAGCACCCAACGCGTCCGACGAGCGCGCCAGTCGCGCGTTCCTCCGCGGCCCAGAGCCCGAAGCCGCGCAGCGTCCAGTGCCCGACGATGAGCGCCAGCTGCCGCCACGCGTCCGCGCGCGACAGCGGCCGCCCGTCGCCGAGGAATCGCGTGACCGCGGGGTCGGCCATCATCGCGACGTAGGCGTCCACGTCCCGCGGCTCGAACGCGCGCAGCAGCAGGCGGTCGGTCGTGAGCGATGGCGTCACGGCATGCCGGCGCGAGTCAGCGGCGCAGCACGTCGGGCGCGGGCGACCGGAGCGCCTCCGCCGCGCGCGCGTCGGAAGCGCGGCCCGCGGTGACGCCCGCCGGCGCGGGAGCCGCCCCGGGACGCGCACCGTCCGCGTCCCGCGATCGGCTGCGCAGCCAGATGAGGAACAGCAGCAGCGGCGGCCCCGCGATCCACAACGCGATCGTCACCAGGTGTGTCGAGGTCGACCAGACCGTCGCGCCGCCCTCGATCACGGACGC
The DNA here is from genome assembly GCA_036401455.1 of Gemmatirosa sp. GTDB lineage: Bacteria > Gemmatimonadota > Gemmatimonadetes > Gemmatimonadales > Gemmatimonadaceae > BPUI01. Next base: position 11,084 of record DASWUT010000036.1, read on the forward strand.
CGTGAGGAGGTTGTCGGCGAGATGCATTGTGGCGCTGCCGTGCAGCGCCGGGTCGTGCGTGAGTCGCCACACGCGGAGCGCGGGGCCGCCGAGGACGACGAGGGCGAGCACGGCCCAGTAGGCGAGCCACGCGGCGAGCAGGGGCCAGGCACTGCGGCGGCGCGGACGGGCGGGTTCCATGCTCGCAAGCTTCACCCCGGACGCGGCCGACGCCAGCCGGCGTCAGCGCCCCCGCGCCTCGCGACGTAGATGCTCCGTCCCCCATCCCACGCCCGCCGTCATGCCCATCCGCCTCACCCTCGCGCCGGCCGCGCTCGCCACCCTCCTCGCCGCGACCGTTGGCGCCCCGCCGCGCGTCGTCGCGCAGGAGGACGCGTCACCCCCGCCGCGCCAGGAGCCCGCGCCCGCGGGCCCCACACGCCTCCTCCGCACGCCGAGCGTGAGCGCGGCACACATCGCGTTCGCGTACGGCGGCAACGTGTGGATCGTCGACCGTGCGGGCGGCGCGGCGCGGCGGCTCACGAGCACCCCGGGCGAGGCGAGCAACCCCAAGCTCTCCCCCGACGGTCGCTGGGTCGCCTACAGCGCCGACCTCGGCGGCAACGTCGACGTGTACGTCGTGCCCACGTTAGGCGGCGAGCCGCGGCGCCTGACCTGGCACCCCGGCGCGGACGTCGTGCAGGGGTGGACACCGGACGGACGGCGCGTGGTGTTCGCGTCGGGGCGCGCGACCGACGCGCCCACCGCCGTGCCGCGCTTCTGGACCGTCGCGCTCGACGGCGGGCCCGAGACGCCAATGCCCATGCCGCGCGCCTACCAGGGGAAGATCTCCCCCGACGGCCGCCGGCTCGCCTACCGCATGGCCAACAGCTGGGACGAGGAGCGGCGCCACTACCGCGGCGGGCAGAACCGCCCCATCTGGATCCTCGACCTGCAGACGATGGCCGTCGAGACCGTGCCGTGGACCGACTCGAAGGAGCTCGACCCCGTGTGGGTGGGGAACGACGCGGTGTACTTCCTGTCCGATCGCGACGGGGTGCAGAACGTCTGGGTGTACAGCACGGGGACGAAGCAGCTTCGCGAGCTGACGCACTACCAGGGGCGCGACTTCGACGTCAAGTCGCTCGACGCGACGCCCAATGCCGTGGTGTTCGAGCAGGCCGGCGTGATCCACGAGCTGGACCCGGCGAGCGGGCGCGAGCACGTCGTGCCGATCACCGCGGCGGGCGACTTTCCGTGGATGATGCCGCAGTGGAAGGACGTCTCGGGGCGGGTGACCGCGCTCGCGATCTCGCCCACTGGACGGCGCGTCGCGGTCGAGGCGCGTGGCGAGGTGTTCACGATCCCGGCCGAAAAGGGGGACGCGCGCAACCTCACGCGCTCCAGCGGTTCGGCGGAGCGCGATCCCGTGTGGTCGCCCGACGGACGGTTCGTCGCGTACTTTGGTGACAGGTCGGGTGAATATCGGCTCTACATCGCGCCGCAGGACGGCGTGAGCCCCGCGCGCGAGATCGCGCTTCCCAACCCGACGCACTACTACGCGCCGGCCTGGAGCCCCGACGGACGGCGCATCGCGTACACCGACACCGACTTTCGCATCTGGTCGCTCGACGTCGCGACGGGAAGGGCGACGGTCGTCGACCAGGACACCTATCTCGTGCCGCAGCGCGAGCTGGCGCCGGTGTGGAGCCCCGACGGGCGCTGGCTCGCCTACGCCAAGCGGCTGCCATCGCTCTACCGCGCCGTGGTCGTCGCCAACGTCGAGACCGGCGAGAAGCGGCAGATCACCGACGGCCTCGCCGACGCCGTCGCGCCGGCGTGGGACGCGTCGGGCAAGTACCTGTGGTTTCTCGCCTCGACCAACTACGCGCTGACGTCGCAGTGGCTCGACATGTCGAGCTACGAGCGCCCGGTGACGCGCGCGCTGTACCTGGCCGTGCTGCAACAGGGCGAGCCCTCGCCGCTGCTCCCCGAGAGCGACGAGGAGGCGAGCCTCGCCGGAGCCGCGCCCGCCCCGCAGCGCCCGGGCGAGCCGCCGCGTGAGGAGGACGCGGCGCGCCGTGCCGCCGTTCGCGCCCGCGTCGACAGCACCCGTGGCGACACTGCGCGCACCGCAGCGGCCAACCGCGACAGCGCCCGCAC
>DASWUT010000037.1:0-1545 GCA_036401455.1 Gemmatirosa sp.
GGCTCGCGAACCTCCGGGCGCGGCTCCACGCGCTCTACGGCGCGCACGGCGTGCTGCGCATCGAGGCGCGGCCCAACGGGGGAACCGCGGCGGAGATCGCGATGCCGCTCCGCCGCTCCCCCGCGGCTGACGGCCCCGCCAGCGCGGGCGTGGTGGACGGGGAGCGCGAGCGGGGCGTGCCGTGACGATTGGCCCCACGCCTGACCTCACGGCGGCACCGGCCGACGAGGCCGCGGTCGGCGCGTCGCCTTCCGTCCGCGTGCTCATCGTCGACGACGAGCCGCTGGCGCGCACCGGGCTGCGCCTGCTGCTGGACGCGCACCCGTGGGCCCGCATCGTCGGCGAGGCCGGGGACGGCGACGACGCGGTTCGGGTGATCGCCGCGGCGCGGCCCGACGTGGTGCTCCTCGATGTCCAGCTGCCGGAGTGCGACGGGTTCGCCGTGCTGCGGCGCCTCGCCGCGCACCACGTGCCCGTCCCCCACGTGGTCTTCGTGACGGCGTACGATGCGCACGCGCTGCGCGCGTTCGAGGCCGACGCGCTCGACTACGTGGTCAAGCCGGTGGTCGAGGCGCGCTTTGCCGCCGCGATGGGGCGCGCGCACGCGCGGGTCCGCGCCGAGCGCGAACTCGCGGCTTTTCAGGCGCGCCGGACGGTCGGCGACGCGCGCCCCGCGGGGCGTGCTGCCGCCCTCGGCGCAGCCGCGCCGGATGCCAGAGGCGCGGCGGTCGGCGCTGAAGGAGGCGCGACGCCCGTGCGGCGGCTGGTGGTGCCGGGGGTCGCCGGCGACGTCCTGCTCGACGTGGGCGCGGTGCGCTGGATCCAGGCGGACGACTACTACGCGGCCGTCCACGCCAGCGGACGGCGCCACCTCGTCCGCGAGTCCCTGGCCTCGCTCGCGCGCCGCCTCGACCCGGCCACGTTCGTCCGGGTGCACCGCTCGGCGATCGTCAACCTCGCGCACGTGCGCCAAGTCCGCGCGCGGGAGCGCGGCGGGGTCGTTGTGCTCGGCGACGGCACCCGCGTCCCCGTGAGCCGCCGGCGCTGCGACGCGCTGGCGCGCGCCGTCCGCCAGTTCGCGCGCTGACCCGCACACGGGTCAGCGCGCGCGTGTCGGCGCGCTTGGGGTCGCGCGGCCAGCTGCTGCCGGCTGCTGTCGGCGGCCCCCGGTGGCCGGTGGCTGTGCCGATGCCGCCGGTCGCTGCACGACACGGTGCGACGACTTGTTCGGCGTCGCGCGGGCGCCGACTGTGGGCGCGTGTCTCGGTACGTCGACACGCCTTCATCACGTTCAACGCGCGTCTCCGGAGCGCCCGTATGCGGCCTGCCCACCTCCGTCCCCTCGCGGCCCTCTGCGGGGCGATTCTCACCGCCGACACCGCGCTCGCACAGCCGAGGCTCGCACAGGCCACGCGATCGCCGCCGCCCCCGGCCGCGCGGCCGGGCGACTTCGACTACCTATTAGGTGACTGGCGTTTCACCGGTGTGTCCAAGCGGTGGGGCCGCCTCCGCGGGGCCTGGAGCGCCGTGCGCCTCGCGACCGGC
>DASWUT010000038.1:0-2353 GCA_036401455.1 Gemmatirosa sp.
CGGTAGATCAGCCCCGTGTAGAAGTCCACGTTCGGATAGAGCTTCCGCGATACGAAGTAATCATCGCTCAGCGCCACCCGCTCCAGCTCCAGCGCGATCTCCAGGTCCTTGTCCATCCCGACCTGCGCGAACACCTCGTCGGCCAGCCCCTTCACGATGCGCGCCCGCGGGTCGTAGCTCTTGTACACGCGGTGGCCGAAGCCCATCAGCCGGCTCCCCTTTCCGCTCTTCACGTCGTCGATGAACGCGGGCACGTTCTTCGGATGCCCGATCTCCTCGATCATCCGCAGCACCGCTTCGTTCGCCCCACCGTGCAGCGGCCCGTACAGCGCCGCGATCCCCGCCGCGACGGCAGAGAAGGGATCGACGTGCGACGAACCCACCGCACGCACCGCGCTCGTCGAGCAGTTCTGCTCGTGGTCGGCGTGCAGGATGAAGAGCACCTCCAGCGCGCGCGAGAACACCGGGTTCGCCTCGTAGCGCGGCTCGCTCATCCGCGCCACCATCGACAGGTAGTTCTCCGTGTAGTTCAGCGAGTTGTCCGGGTAGACCACCGGCAACCCCTTCATGTGCCGGTAGATCATCGCCGCGACAGACGGCAGCTTCGCCATCAACCGGATGATCGAGCGGTACCGCTCTTCCGGGTTGAAGATGTCCTTCGCTTCCGGGTAGAACGACGACAGCGCGGCCACCGCGCTACAGAGCATCGCCATCGGATGCGCGTCGTGGCGGAAGCCCTCCAGGAAGCGCTTGATGTTCTCGTGGACGTACGTGTGGTACGTGATGTCGTGCGCCCAGGTCTCGTACTCCGACTGCGTCGGCAACTCGCCGTTGCGCAGCAGGTACGCGACCTCGAGGAACGTCGATCCCTCGGCCAGCTGCTCGATCGGGTACCCGCGGTAGCGCAGGATCCCCTTGTCGCCGTCGATGAACGTGATCGCGCTCTTGCACGACGCCGTGTTCATGAACGCCGGATCGTAGCTCAACACGCCGAAGTCGCTCGCCTCCACCTTCACCGCGCGCAGGTCGGACGCGCGGACTGCCTCGTCCCCCTCGGTCCCACGCGGTAGCAACGTCAGCGGAACCTGCTTGCCGGTGCGCGGGTCGCGCAGTTCCAGCGCCCCCGGGGCACCATTCGAAGCAGCGGAAGCGCCGCCCGCCGCAGCCGTGGTCGTGTCCGTCTGGCTCATGCCGTTCTCTCGTTGGGAGTGCTCGCCCGGATGCGCCGCGCCGTCCGGACCACCAAAGCTATGCGCTGCCCGAACCGGCCGCGCCGCGCCGCCCGAGCCGGCACACCGCGTTCCACTCGACGTCCGACACGGGCGTCACGCTCAGCCGGTTGCCCCGCCGAAGCACCTGTAACGTCGAGCACGCCGCGTCGGCGCGGAGCGCGGCCAGCGTGACCACGGCGGGAAACCGCTCCACCCCCCGGATCTCGACCGCAACCCACGCTGGCGCCTCCGGGCGACTCTTCGCGTCGTACGCCGGATGCGCCGGATCGAACGCCGTCGGATCGGGGCGCGCAGCACCAGCTACGGCCGCGACGCCGGCGATCCCGACCGGCTCCGTGTTGGAGTGGTAGAAGAGCACCCCGTCCCCGGGCCGCATCACGTCGCGCATGAAGTTGCGCGCCTGGTAGTTCCGGACCCCGTCCCACAACGTCGTGCGGTCGGGCGCGGCGAGCAGATCCTCGAAGCTGAACGACGTCGGCTCGGACTTCACGAGCCAGTAGTGCCGATCGGGCATGCGGCGGATTGGGCAGGCGGTGGCGGAAACGGCACACGGGCACCCGAGGTGAAATGCCACCCGAGTGCCCGTCCGCCCTCAGCGATACGCCACCGCCGCGCTCGGCGCAAGCGGCGGCCGCCCAGCCCGTCACCCAGCCCGTCACCCCGCCCGCGGCAACTCCAGCGTGAACCGGAACCGCGTCCCCTCCCCCACCGCGGACTGCACCTGCAGCTCGCCCCCCATCGCCGTGACCAGCTTCTGACAGATCGCCAGCCCCAGCCCCGCGCTCGAGAACGCGTGGCTGCGCATGTCCGGCCCGCGCCGGAACGTCTGGAACAGCTGCTCCAGCACCGCCGCCGGCATCCCGCGCCCCGAATCGGCGACCGTGAACGTCACGCGCTCCACCCCACCCTCGGCCGGTGCGGCCGGATGCACGTCGACCTGCACCGTCCCGGTCGGCGTGAACTTGAGCGCGTTCGTCACGAGGTTGAGGAGCACCCGCTGCAGTGCGGTCGCGCGCCCGACGCGCGCGCCCACGGCGCCGACCGAGACGGCGAGTCCGACGCCGCGTTCTTCGGCGAGCGGCGCGACGATGGCGCGCCCGTCCTCGACGAGCTCGCCGATG
>DASWUT010000039.1:0-1514 GCA_036401455.1 Gemmatirosa sp.
CGGCGCGGGCGCCGCCGAGGGCGCCGCGGCGGCGGGCGTCAGGGCGGCAGCTGCCGCCGGGGTCGCGGGCGCGGTCAGGCGGCCCGCTCCAACGACGCTGGGGCGTCGTGCACGGGTGCGTCGTGCATCGGCGCGCCGTCCGCGGCCCCGCCCTCGATCGCGTGCTTGATCGCGAGCACGGCGCGTTCCTTCTCCTTGGCCTCGACGTCGACGGTCACGTCCATCGTCCGCCAGACGGGCGGGACGTCGGCGGGGTCGACGTAGTCGGCGTGCGGGCGCGGGTTCTTCGCGTCCCAGCCGTCGCGGGGCGACGAGACGTGGAAGTATGGCTCGCGGGCCGCGAAGCCGAGCGATGCGTCGCGCCCCGCCCAGGTCGCCGCCGCGCGGATCGACGCCTCGCCGACGGAGAGGGCGTCGGGGTGGCAGCGGTGGTGGTGCGAGTCGTACACCAGCGCGACATCTGCGCGCTCGCACAGCGGCAGCAGATCGGATGGCGAGAACAGGCGGTCATCGTTCTCGAAGCCGAGCCGGGTGCGGACGCGTGGCGAGAGCGCGTCGAGCGAGCGTTCGAGGCGCTCGATCGCGGCGTCGACGCCGCCGGTCGCGCCGCCGACGTGGAGGGTGAGCAGGTCGGCGCCGACGAGTTCGGCCAGGTAGGCCTGCATCTCGAGTTCCTGGCGCGAGGCAGTACGCACGCTCTCGCGCTCCGAGTTGAGCACGACGAACTGGTCCGGGTGGAACGAGAGGCGAACGCCGAGTGCGGCGGCGAGCGGTCGCACCGCGGCGAACTCGCCGGCGAGGTCGGCGGCCTCGTCGAGGGCGCCGAGGGTGTAGCCGGTGACCGGGTGCGTGGCGAGCGGCAGGATCTGGCTGTTGATGCGGAACGCGCCGATGCCGAGCACGTGGCAGAACTCGACGGCCTGGGCGAGCGCGGCGGCGTTGTCGCGCGCGATGCCGGCGAGGTAGTCGCGGCGCGCGCCCGGGTCGAGGCCCGAGACGTAGCGGTGCGTCGCCGTGCGGAACTTGATGGCCGCGTCGACGAACTGGCAGCAGAGCCCCCAACGGATCATGGCTGCGATACTGGCAAAGAACGAGCGCGCCGGACGGAGAGTCCGGCGCGCTCGGCGGTACACCTGCGAGAACGGTCTTACTGCACCGTGATGACGCCCTTCATGTTCATCGCCATGTGCGGCGTGCAGTGGTAGTTGTACTGCCCGGCCGGCACGCCCGCGAACGAGACGGTGACCGCGTCGTTCGGGTTCATGAGCATCGGGCTCGAGTCGTCGCTGGAGGCCGGCGACATGTTCGCGTTGAGCTGGGCCGCGGCGTCCGACGGGATGCCGGCGGGGTCGAACGCGACGTTGTGCGGGCCGCCGTTGACCATCGTGAACTTGACCGCGTCGCCCTGCTTGATCGTGATGTTGGCGGGGTCGAAGCGGTACCCCTTGTCGTCGCCGTACATCTTGATCTCGTGGGTCGCGCCGGTCGCGGCCTTGGCGGTCGCGCTGCCAGCC
>DASWUT010000040.1:0-1718 GCA_036401455.1 Gemmatirosa sp.
GCTCGGACTCTGGATCGCCACGCGTACGTTAGGCGACGAGCTGTTCCAGGTGACCGTGGGCGGCGACGCGCCCGCGTTCACGGCCAATGCCGTGCAGGTCACGCCGCCGCACGGCACGGTCGCCGCGCCGACGACCGGCGCGCGCAGTCTCGCGGACTACCGCGGGCAGGTGGTGCTCGTGAACATCTGGGCGACGTGGTGCGCGCCGTGCCGTGAGGAGATCCCGAGCATCCAGGCGCTCTACCGCGACTTCGCGCCGCGCGGCTTCAGGGTCGTCGCGGTGAGCGTCGACGAGGCGGCCGACGCGCGCAAGATCCGGGAGTTCCTCGCGCCGTACCACGTGACCTACGACGTCCTGCACGACTCGGCGGGCACGATCCAGAAGACGTACCAGTCGACCGGCGTTCCCGAGAACTTCGTCATCGGCTCGGACGGCGTGGTGCGCAAGAAGGCCTACGCGCAGGACTGGAACTCGCCCGAGAACCGCGCGCTCATCGGCCGGCTGCTCGACGAGCAGGGCGCGCGCTGATGAAGCTGATGAAGGGGATCGCGTGATGGCCGCCGCGCCGAGCGCGTGGTACCGGCGCCACGTGCCGCAGAAGCTCGCGGGCGCGGTGGTCGCGATTGCGCTCTGGCTTTTCGTGCGTGCGCTGGAGCCGGCGCGCGCGTACGTGCCCGTGCGCGTCTACGGCCGCACGGCGCCGGCGTACGCGGCCGCGGGCGGCGTCTACGCGCTCGTCGACGGCTCGGCCGGAGTCCTCGCCCTGCTCGCCGTGCGGCCGCCCGTGCTACGCGCACGCGCCGCCTCATCCGCGCCCGGCACGGCAATGCTGCGTCCGGATGACGTGATCCTGCCGCGCGGGCTCGCGCGACTCTCGGTCCGCGGCGTGACGGTCGGCGACCGCCCGTGAGCGAACGCGCCGTCGCCCCGGTGCGGATGCTCGGGATCGAGACGTCCTGTGACGAAACATCGGCGGCGGTGGTCGAGGGCGGGGGTGACGCCGAGGGCGCCAACAGCGGCGCGGCGCTCCGCGCGCTCGTCATCTACTCGCAGGACGTCCACCGGATCTTCGGCGGCGTGGTGCCGGAGCTGGCGAGTCGTGCGCACCTGACGGCGATCGTGCCGGTCGTCGAGCGCGCCCTCGCCGACGCCGCGCTCACGATGCGCGAGATCGGCGCCGTCGCGGTCACGCACGCGCCCGGGCTCGTCGGCGCGCTCCTCGTCGGGGTGAGTTACGCGAAGGCGCTCGCCTGGTCGTTAGGCGTCCCGCTCGTGCCGGTACACCACATGGAAGGGCACCTTTTCGCCACCGTCCTGGAGCACCCTGACGCGGAGCCGCCATTCACGGCGCTGCTCGTCTCGGGCGGGCACACGCTGCTGCTCGACGTGGCCGCGTGGGGCGAGTACACGCTGTTAGGCGCGACGCGCGACGACGCCGCGGGCGAGGCGTTCGACAAGGTCGCCAAGCTGCTCGGCCTCCCCTACCCCGGCGGGCGCCACGTCGAGCGGTTGGCCACAGCGGCGACCAGCAACGTGCCGCGCTTCCCGCGTCCGATGCTCCGCGCCAACCAGCAGCCCGCCGACGCCGACTACTACGACGTCTCCTTCAGCGGCCTCAAGACCGCAGTGCTCCACGCCGTGCGTGCGGCCGAGGCGCGAGGGGCGCTCGACGCGGAGCGGGCGGGGATCGCGCGCGGGTTCCAGGACGCGCTCGTCG
>DASWUT010000041.1:0-2717 GCA_036401455.1 Gemmatirosa sp.
TACCGCGGGCTGTATCTCCCCTGCTTCGACCCGCGCATGGCCGACACGTTGTACCAGATCATGGGGCGCCACCGCGCCGAGCCGATTCCCGCGCGCAAGCCGGGGTGGCTCAAGGTTCGGGCGCCCGGCGGCCCCAACTACCTGCGCCTGAAGCAGCTCATGCGCGACCTCGAGCTCCACACGGTGTGCGAGGAGGCGCGCTGCCCCAACGTCGGCGAGTGTTGGGAGCACGGCACCGCGACGTTCATGATCCTCGGCGACGTCTGCACCCGCAACTGCGCGTACTGCGCCGTCGCGCACGGCCGTCCGCCGCGCTTCGACCCCGCCGAGCCCGAGCGCGTGGCGGTGGCGTGCGCGGAGATGGGGCTGCGACACGTCGTGCTCACGTCCGTGGACCGTGACGACCTGCCCGACTTCGGCGCGTGGGCGTTCGCCGAGACGGTGCGCGAGATCAAGGCCCGCCTGCCCGAGGCGAGCGTCGAGGTGCTCGTTCCCGACTTCCAGGGGCGCGAGAGCTCGATCGCGGCGGTGCTCGAGGCGCGCCCCGACATCTACAATCACAACACCGAGACCGTCCCGCGCCTGTACAAGAAGTGCCGCCCCGGCGGCCGGTACGAGCGCGTGATGGAGATCTTCCGCACGAGCAAGCGCCTCGCGCCCGACATTCCGACCAAGACCGGCATCATCCTCGGGATGGGCGAGACCAACGAGGAGGTCGTCGCCGTCATGCGGGACCTGCGCGCGGTCGACGTCGACATCCTCACGTTAGGCCAGTACCTGCGCCCGTCCGAGGGACACGTCGCGCTCGACCGCTACGTCACGCCCGAGGACTTCCGCTGGTTCTACGAGGTCGGCATGACGCTCGGCTTCCGGCACGTCGAGAGCGCGCCGCTCGTCCGCTCCAGCTATCACGCGTGGGAGCAGGTGCAGGCCGCGCAGGGCGCGGCCGCCTGATCTTCCGGCGCCCGACTTACACTTCCCGCGGTTCCTGAACCATGGCCAAGAAGAAGTCTGATCCGTCGAACGGCGCGACCGCGGTGGTCGACGCGCCCCCCGAGGGCGCGGCGCAGAACGGCGCGACGCAGAACGGCGCTGCGCCGCACGCGGCGGCGCCTGCGAACGGCGACGAGCCCGACGCCGCTGGCGACGCGGAGCTCAACCGCGCCATGCTCCGCTCGATGCTCCTCCAGCGCCGCTTCGAGGAGCGCACCCCGGAGGCGTACGCGATCGGCAAGATCGGCGGCTTCTGCCACCTGTACATCGGGCAGGAGGCGGTCAGCACCGGCGCGATGAGCGTGCTCCGCCCCGACGACTACATCATCACGACCTACCGCGACCACGGGCAGGCGCTCGCCCGCGGCATCAGCCCGCGCGCGATCATGGCCGAGCTGTTCGGACGGGCCGACGGCGTGGTGCGCGGCAAGGGCGGCTCGATGCACCTGTTCGACCGCGAGACCGGCTTCCTCGGCGGGCACGGGATCGTCGGCGCGCACGTGCCGTTGGGCACCGGCGTCGCGTTCGCGATCAAGTACCGCGGCGGCGACCAGGTGTGCGTCTGCTTCATGGGCGAGAGCGTCGTCAACACCGGCGCGTTCCACGAAGCGCTCAACATGGCTGGCCTGTGGAAGCTGCCCGCCGTGTACGTGATCGAGAACAACCGCTACGGCATGGGGACCGCGCTCGAGCGAGCGTCCGCGATCCACGACATCTACGAGCGCGGCGCGGCGTACAACATGCCGCGCGGCCAGTGCGACGGGCAGGACGTGTTCGCCGTGCGCCGGGCGATGCGGGAGGCGATCGACCGCGCGCGCACCGAGCAGACGCCGACGCTGCTGGAGGTGCGCACGTACCGCTTCATGGGCCACTCGATGAGCGACGCCGTGAGCGGCACGTACCGCAGCAAGCAGGAGCTGGACGAGTACCTGCGCCGCGACCCGATCACGCTGCTCCGCGCCGCGATGCAGGAGCGCGGGCAGATCGACGACGCCGGTGTGCAGGCGATGGACGACGAGGTGAAGGCCGTGGTGCAGGACGCGTGGGACTTCGCCGACGCGAGCCCCGAGCCGGCCCCCGAGACGCTCTACGAAGACGTGCTCGTCGACACGACGAGCTGACCCCCGCGACCGCACATGCCCGTCATCACGTACCGCGATGCGCTCAACCAGGCGCTCCGCGAAGAGATGCACCGCGACGACCGCGTCTTCCTCATGGGCGAGGAGGTCGCCGTCTACAACGGCGCGTACAAGGTCTCGAAGGGGCTCCTGCAGGAGTTCGGCGAGATGCGCGTCGTCGACACGCCGATCACCGAGCTCGGCTTCGCCGGCCTGGGGGTCGGCGCGGCGATGGTCGGCCTGCGCCCGATCATCGAGTTCATGACCTGGAACTTCGCACTGCTCGCGATCGACCAGGTCGTCAACTCTGCGGCCAAGATGCTCTACATGTCGGGCGGCCAGTTCCCGTGCCCGATCGTCTTTCGCGGGCCGAACGGCGCGGCGCTGCAGCTGTCGGCGCAGCACTCGCAGGCGTGGGAGAGCTGGCTCGCCCACATCCCGGGGCTCAAGGTCGTCGCGCCCGGCACGCCGTACGACGCCAAGGGGCTGCTCAAGAGCGCCATCCGCGACGACAACCCGGTGTGCTTTCTCGAGGGCGAGATGCTCTACAACACCAAGGGCGAGGTGCCCGACGCGGAGTACGTGGTGCCGATCGGGAAGGCCGAC
>DASWUT010000042.1:0-2720 GCA_036401455.1 Gemmatirosa sp.
GTCCGCGGCCGTCGCACGACGGGCCGATCTCCCCCGTGACGCCGGGGCCCTGCCATGCCGCGTCGCCGGGCGCGTCACCGCGCGGGTCGCCGCGCGTTGTACGCTTTGAGGCACCGCTCGGCCGCGTCGTGCTGGACGGCCGCGAGGGCCACGGCCGAGAGTCGACCCGCGGCGGCCTGCACGCGCGCGCGCACGTCCGCCAACGCCGTGGCGAGAAGACCGCCCTCGGCGCGGAGCGCGCGCGCGTACTCGCCCGCCGCGACGTCGACCGCAATGCGGGCGCCCGCGTCTCGCGCGCCGTCGTGCGCGGGGCCATCGCCGCGCTCCCGCCAGCGCGGCTCGCGGTCGCCGGCGTACCAGCGCCCGCGCGGGCCGTCCGCCCACGCCTCCCGGTCGAGAACCTGGGCGTCGTGCGCGGCCTGCAACTGCGGGTCGCCGAGGTCCGCTACCGCGTCGCCCAACGCGCCGAGCGCGGCGTCGACCGCGGTCCGGGCCGAGAGGGCCAGTGCCGGCCGGTGAGACGGGATGGCCGGGGTCGGGTCGCCGGTCGCGGGTCCGACGTACGTCGGCAGGGCGAACGGGAGTGCGATCGGACGAGCGGCGGACGGCATAGGCGCGGCCTCCGATGGGAGCATCGTCAGAAGCGCCGATCGGCGAGCGGCGGTGCCGCCCTACGCAGTCGCCTGGTGTACTCCCGGTCGCGTCGTACGTCCTGCAACCCGCGGCGCGCGGCAAAGGTCCCAACCCGAGCCCCAGCGCCAGACGCTTAACACACCGCGCAGGTCGTTCACGGCCGTCGCGCCCGCGCAGTTCTCATCTCGAACGACGGCGCTGACGAGCCGCCCGCCCGCTCCCGACCAGAGCCGAGCGGGCCTCGGTGCCGTCACATTGACACTGGATCCAGGGCGAGGGCCAGATGCACCGGATCAAGTTGGTCAAGCGCACGAGGTACGGACGCGCGAACTCGACCTGCGCCCGCGCCAATCACCCCTTGCGGCGTGATCCACGCACGACGCGGGAGCGCCGGGAAAGCCGGGGCGGTTCACTCACGCCGACCTCGCCGCACGGCCCGTCATCCGGTCCACGTGCACGCGGATGAGCACCGTGCGGTCCGGCGTCGGATCGTCGGCGCGGAACAGGGCCGGGACGAGCTCGCGCAGACGCGCGAGCGTGCGGGCGTACGTGTCGCGATCGTCCGCCGTCGTGCCGGGTGTGACGCGGTACACGCTGCCGTGCACGACCACGCTCCGCCAGTCGAGCAGGCCGTCGACCTCGTCCACCTCGAACGCCACCCACCGCCGGTGCTCGCGCGTGTGCAACATGTGCCCCGGCGAGGTGCGCGCGTACAGCACGCCGTCGGCGTAGACGTAGTGGATCGGCTCGATGTCGACGTCGTCGTGGAAGCTGTAGGCGATGCGCCCCACGTGGTTGCGGGCGAGCAGCGCGCCCATCTCCGCCGCGCCGAGCGTGCGGAAGACCGGGCGGTCCGGTCCGGGTCGCGACTCCGGCTCCCCGGGGAAGGCGCGGTCTGAGGGCGCCGTGCGGCGCGCGAGCAGTGCCGTCGACGCGTCAGTGCGCATAGAACGCCTCGCGGCAGCACTGGGCCGCGTCGCGCTGCACGGCCGCGAGCGCCGCGGCCGAGAGGAGCACGGTCGCGTCACGGACCGTCGCCCGGACAGCCACCAGCGCCACCGGCAGCAGCACCCCAGCCCGGCGGAGGGCCCGCCCGTAGTCCATCGTCGCCGCGAACACGCGGTCGTGCGCGGACTCGTGCGCCTCCCACGCGCTACGCTCACGCGAGCGAACGCGCCCGTCGCTCGCGTGCCCGTCCCCGAATGGCACGCGCGGCGCGCCCGCGCGATCGGACTCCTGCGAGTCGTGCGCCGGGCGCAGCACCGTAGCGCCGAACGCGGCGACGGCGTCGCGGAGGCTGTCCCGCGCGACTTCAAGCGGCGTGCGGAATGCGAGACCCGCACTCGGCGGCTCGCGCTCGGCCGCGGGTTCGCCACGAACCGCCGTGACGGCCGGGGCGCCGACATCGAGAGGCAGCACGGGCGGGCGGGCAGGTGCACTCAACATCGGTAGAGCCTCGGAACCGACGGCGTCGCCAGAAGCGCCGAGACGAGTGGCGGCGAGGCCGCCCACCGCAGTCGCCTGGTGCACTCCCCGGTCGCGGCGAAGCCGGTACCACCCGGCGTACCGTCGAAAGTTCCGATGGGCGCACGTCGCCACACGCACCACCGGTGACATTGGTGCCGAATTGGTCTGATCCCTCACGCGGCCGGTCGTAAGCGGGCGAACGCGGAGCGGCTGGTCGCCGCCGGACGGGCGCCCGCGTGCCACTCGGCGACGCGCACCACGTTGAGGGCCGCTGCCGTGAGCACGTGCTGGAGCCGCGTCTTCGCGAGCCCGCGGTAGCGACACCGGCGCAGTCCGGATCGGCGCACGGCTTGGGCGTGGGTACTCTCGACACCGGCGCGCGCCGCGTACGCCGCGCGAAAGACGTCGGTTTCCTGCTCACGCCGCGCGGCCTGCAGCGCCTCGTACTGCGCCCGCGGCAGCAGCGTGATCCCGCGTGGCTCGCGTTTGGCCCGCGTACATTGGGCGCGGTGCGGGCAGATGCGGCAGTCCTCGCGCCCGAAGCGCACCTCCCACCCGGCCCCATTATGGGCGTGCGGGGCCGGCCCAAAGCTCACGCTCTCCTTGCCGGCGGGGCACGT
>DASWUT010000043.1:0-7630 GCA_036401455.1 Gemmatirosa sp.
GAGCGAATCCTGCAACGAGCCGCGCGTGGCGAGTGCCGACGTCGGCGCGGCGCTTGCGCGCACACGATTTCGCGGGGTGATCACGCCGGCGCTGCAGGACGTCGTCGCGGGGCCGTTCACGGCGCACGCGCAGCGGAGAGCGGCGCCGGCAGAGCAGCTCGCGCTCGGGCTCTGACGGCGGCTGGCTCAGGCGGCCGCGAGATAAACGTGGGCCCCGGCTCACGCGGGGGTGACGGAGACCGTCCGGCGTCGCGAATCGCTTTCGACTACCGTCTCGGCGGCGTTCCGGAGGACGCGACGAGTACGGCCCACGACCCTCCGATCACGTTTCGACCCCACTGACTATGCATGAATATCAACGTCTGATCGACAACAACCGCCGCTGGGCGGCGGAGTCGGTCGCGGCAAATCCGACGTACTTCTCCGCGATGGCGGCGGGGCAACAGCCGCTGTTTCTCTACATCGGGTGCGCGGACAGCCGGGTGCCTGCGGAGGTGATGACCGGCCTCGGGCCGGGCGAGCTGTTCGTGCACCGCAACATCGCGAACGTCGTGCTGCCGAGCGACCTGAGCGCGATGAGCGTGCTGCAGTACGCCGTCGACGTGCTCGACATCAAGCACGTGCTCGTGACCGGGCACTACGGCTGCGGCGGCGTGAAGGCGGGGATGGGTACGCACGCGTACGGCCTCGTCGATCACTGGCTCGGCCCGATCCGGAACGTCGTGCGGTGGAATCGCGCCGAGCTCGAGGCGATCGAGGACGAGCAGGCGCGGTTCGATCGGGTGGTCGAACTCAATGTGCTCGAGCAGATCTATCATCTGAGCGAGACGCCCGTCATCCAGCAGGCATGGGGGCGCGGGCGGCGGCCGCTCGTGCACGGCCTCGTGTACGACGTGCGCGAGGGGCTGCTGCGCGAGATCGCGACCAACATCGGCTCGCAGGAGGACGCGGACCGGCTCGGGATCAAGCGACTGGCGGGGCCGCCGCCGACGAGCGTCCTGGCGCCCTCGGAGGACGCGCTCGCCGAGCAGATCGCGGCGCGGGTGGCGGAGCGGCTCGCGGCGGAGGGACTCGCCGGCGAGCGGCGTTGAGCGGCGCGTACGTCGTCGAACTCCTCGCGGCAGGGGACCTTGTAGCGCGTTAGCCCGCGCGCCGGGTGGCGCGCGCGGCGCGCGCCACCCGGCGGCGGTATCGCCGGCCTGCACTACCGCGGCGGCCACGAGCTCCAGCGAGTCAGCACGCGGAGAGCGTACGCGCCGCGAATCGCGGCACCATCCCCCACACGCGACGGCGGGGGCGTCCAGTGGACGCCCCCGCCGCTTCGTGCCGAGATGCGACGGATGTTAGTACATCCCGCCCATGCCGCCGCCCGCGCCGGCGCCGGCGCCCGCGGGAGCCTTGTCTTCCTTCTTCTCGACGATCAGGGCTTCGGTCGTGAGGAGGAGGCCCGAGATCGAGGCCGCATTCTGCAGCGCGGTCCGGGTGACCTTGGTCGGGTCGATGACGCCGGCCTGCACGAGGTCCTCGTACGTGTCGGTCAACGCGTTGTAGCCGTACTTGCTATCGCCGTTCGAGCGCACCTTCTCGAGCACGATCGAGCCTTCGGCGCCCGCGTTCTGGACGATCATGCGGAGCGGCTCCTCGACCGCGCGCCGGATGATCTGCACGCCGATCTGCTCGTCGCTGTCGTCGAGCTTGAGTCCTTCGAGCGCCTTCTGCGCGCGCACGAGTGCGACGCCACCGCCCGGGACGATGCCCTCTTCGACGGCCGCGCGGGTCGCATGGAGCGCGTCCTCGACGCGGGCCTTCTTCTCCTTCATCTCGGCCTCGGTCGCGGCACCGACGTTGATCACGGCGACACCACCGGCGAGCTTCGCGAGACGCTCCTGGAGCTTCTCCTTGTCGTAATCGGAGGTGCTCTTCTCGATCGCGCCGCGGATCTCCTTGATGCGGCCCTGGATGCCGTCCTGCGTGCCGGCGCCGTCGATGAGCGTCGTGTTGTCCTTGTCGATCACGATGCGCTTGGCGCGGCCAAGGTCGGAGAGCACCGCGTTCTCGAGCTTGAAGCCGACTTCGTCAGAGATGACCTGACCGGCCGTCAGCGTGGCGACGTCCTGCAGCATCGCCTTGCGGCGGTCGCCGAAGCCCGGGGCCTTGACGGCCGCGACGCGAAGCGTGCCACGCAGCTTGTTGACGACGAGCGTGGCGAGCGCCTCGCCCTCGACGTCCTCGGCGATGATGAGCAGCGGGCGCCCCGCCTGCGCGACCTTCTCGAGCGCGGGGAGCAGGTCCTTCATCGACGAGATCTTCTTGTCGTGGATCAGGATGTACGCGTCCTCGAGGACGGCTTCCATCTTGTCCGGGTCGGTCACGAAGTACGGCGAGAGATAGCCGCGGTCGAACTGCATGCCGTCGACCGTCTCGAGCGTCGTCTCGAGGCCCTTGGCCTCCTCGACCGTGATGACGCCGTCCTTGCCGACCTTCTCCATCGCGTCAGCGATCAGGTTGCCGATCTCGGGGTCGTTGTTGGCCGAGATCGCGCCGACCTGCGCGATTTCCTTCTTGCCCGACGTCGGGACGGAGATGCGCTTGAGCTCCTCGGTCACGGCGGCGACGGCCTTGTCGATACCGCGCTTGAGCGCCATCGGATTGACGCCGGCGGTGACGTTCTTGAGCCCCTCGCGGAAGATCGCCTGCGCGAGTACGGTCGCCGTCGTGGTGCCGTCGCCCGCGTTGTCGGAGGTCTTCGTCGCGACTTCCTTGACCATCTGCGCGCCCATGTTCTCGAGCGGATCCGTCAGCTCGATTTCCTTCGCGACCGTGACGCCGTCCTTGGTGACGGTCGGGGCGCCGAACTTCTTGTCGATGACGACGTTCCGGCCCTTGGGGCCGAGCGTGACCTTGACGGCCTCGGCGAGCTGGTCGACGCCGCGCTTGAGCGCCGCGCGGGCGTCCGTGTTGAAGTGCAGTTCCTTCGCAGCCATGGGATGTCCCTGTGGTGGAAGCGTGAGTTAGTGTCGAACGGGAGGTATTACGGAGAGCGCGAGGCGGCTCAGCCGATCACGGCGAGCACGTCGGATTCGCGGAGGATGAGCAGCTGCTCGCCCTCGACGGTGACTTCGGTGCCGCTGTACTTGCCGTAGAGCACCTTGTCGCCCGCCTTGACGTCCATCGGGACGCGCTTGCCGTTCTCGTCGTACTTGCCAGGCCCGACGGCGACGATCTCGCCCTGCTGGGGCTTCTCCTTCGCGGTGTCGGGGATGTAGAGACCGCCGCGCATCTGCTCGGTCTCCTCGAGCGCGCGGACGACGACGCGATCAGCAAGGGGCTTCACGGCGCTGGTCGTGGTGGCCATGGATTCTGCCTCTGCGAATAAGTGAGGTGGGGTGGTACTAGCACTCGCTAATCGGGAGTGCTAACACGCCGCAACGTAGCGGCGATACTCCCGGGCGTCAACCCTCCGAGCCACGCGACGGCGCCGACTGTAAGTATCAGATCAGCAACGACTTACGCCGTCGCCGGCGGGCGAGCCGGCGCGCTACTCGCGAGTCGTCGCGAGCTCGGCGTACTGCACCGTGGCCGTCGGCACGGCGCGCACGGCGCCATCTGACGTTCGGATCAGCAGCTCGCCGGCGGCGTTGACGCCATCGGCGGCGCCGCGCACCGGGCTCACCACCACCCGCCCCCGGACGACGTCACGCGCGTCCCACGCCGCGATCTCCGCGTCGGTCAGCAACCCGGTCGCGGTCGACGCCGTCCGCACCGCCTGCACGACCGCGCCGAGCAGCGCTGAGCGCCGCAGCGCGTCGCCCGTGCCGATCGCGTCCGGCAGCTCTGCCGGCGGCTTCCGGTTGACGCCCACACCGATCGCGGCCCATTCGGGCGCGCCGTCACGCCACCGCGCCTCGACCAACACACCGGCCAGCTTCCGCCCCTCCAGCTGGACGTCGTTCGGCCACTTGAGCGTCGTGCCGCGCGACAGCAGACGCTCCAGCTCGGCCGCGAGCGCGAGACCGACGCGCAGCGACAGTACGGAGAGGGAGGTCACATCGCGCGGACGCTCGACCACAGTCGCCCAGACGCCGGCTTCCGCGTCCGACAACCAGCGGCGTCCGTTCCGCCCGCGACCGGCCGTCTGGACGTCGGCGACGATCACGGTCCCGGCCGCCGCGCCGTTCGCGGCCGCCGCGTGCGCGAGGTCCATCGTCGACCCGACTTCCCCGTACGCGTGCACCGCCGGCGCGCCTAACTGCGTGGCGAGCGCTGCGACCGCCTCGCCGTCGTACGATGCGCGAGCGCCTGCGGCCCGCGATGCGTCGCCGTTCACGGCGGCGCTACCACTTGCGCGACGTCACCGAGCCCGCGACGGCCAGCGCTCAGCGCGCGGCGGTTGCGACCGGCACGGGGCCGCCCTCGTCCGCCGCCGGCTCGGCCGACCGCACGTGCGTCGCGATGAGGGCGAGGACCGCGGCGCCGAGCAGGACGCGGTAGATCGCGAACGCGGCAAAGCCGTGCCGCGTCAGGTACCGCAACAGGACGGTGATCGCGACCCAGCTACTCACCGCCGCCGTGATGATCCCGACCGCGAGTGGCGCGCGCTCACCGGTGTCGTGCAGCAGCTTCGGCAGCTTCAGCACGACCGCGCCCGCGATGATCGGCATGCTCATCAGGAAGCTGAACCGCGCTGCCGACTCGCGGTCGAGCTGCAGGGCGCGGCCGAGCGTCATCGTCGAACCGGAGCGCGACACGCCAGGGATGAGTGCGGCGATCTGCGCGAAGCCGAGTGCCCACGCGTCGCGCGAGCCCATGTCGTCGATGTGCCGCGCCTGGGACGCCCAACGGTCGGCCGCCCACAGCAGGACGCCCATCACGATCAGCATCGTCGCGATCAGCGCCGGCGAGCGGAACGTCGTCTCGGCTTTCTGTTCGAGCAGCTTGCCCGCGATCGCGCCGGGGATCGTCGCGATCACGAGGAGCAGCACGCGCCGATCTTCGGCCGTCTCGATCCGGCGGCGGCGCAACAGGTCGACCGCGCTGCCCGCGAGGGCGATCCAGTCGCGGCGGAAGTACCAGAGCAGCGTGATGAGCGTGCCCGCGTGCAGCGCGACGTCGAAGGCGAGGCCGGGATCGGCGTTCCAGCCGAGGAGCCAGGGCGCGAGCGCAAGGTGCGCCGAACTGCTGATCGGGAGGAACTCGGCGAGCCCCTGAAGGAGGCCGAGGACGAGGGCGTGCGAAAGCGGCATGACGGCAGGACGGACGGAAGCGCGCGCGCGGCGAGGCCGCGCAGACGCGGGTAAGCTAGCCCGTCAGGGCGCGCTGTCAGCCCACGACGTCAGGCGCCGACAACGGCGACGGGTTCGCGGGCCGCCGCTTTCCCAACCGCGCGCGCGTAGAGCTCCTCGTATTGCGCGACCACCGTCGCGAGGGTGAAGCGCGCGCGCGCGTCGGCCGCTGCGGCCACGCTCATCTCGCGCCACCGGTCCGGGTCGCCGAGGATGTGGACGGCCGCGTCGGCCATGCCGTCCACGTCGCCCACCGCGCAGAGCGCGCCGGTCTCACCGTTGCGGACGACCTCGGGCAGCCCGCCCGCGTCGCTCGCGACGACGGGCACGCCGGACGCGAGCGCCTCGAGCGCGGACAGGCCGAACGACTCGTTCTCACTCGGGAGCAGGAACAGGTCCGCGCCGGCGAGCAGCGGCGCGACGGCTTCGAGCTTGCCCAGGAAGTGGACCGAGCGCTCCACGCCTAACGCGCGCGCCTCCTGTTCGGCGTCGACGCGTTCGGGGCCGTCGCCGACCATGAACAGGATGCTCGGCACACGCTCGTTGACGCGCGCGAACACGCGCACGACGTCGCGGACGCGCTTGACCGCGCGCATGTTCGACACGTGCATCACGACTTTCCGACCCTTGGGGACGAGCCACGAGAGCGCCGGCGGGTGCGCGGCGCGGTCGTACACGGCCGGATCGACGAAATTGGGAATCACCTCGACCGCGCACCCCGCACAACCGAACCGCGCGATCGTCTCGCGACGTAGGTACTCCGACACCGAGGTGATCGCATCGGAGCGCTCGATCGAGAACTTCGTGATCGGATGGAACGATGGGTCCTGACCGACGATCGTGATGTCGGTGCCGTGCAGCGTCGTGATCACCGCGATGTCGGCGCCCTGCGCGCGGAGCATCTCGCGCGCGATCCAGGCGCTCGTCGCATGGGGAATCGCGTAGTGGCAGTGCAGCAGATCGAGCCCCTGCGAGAGCACGACCTCGTGCATGCGTACCGCGAGCGCGAGGTCGTAGGGCGGGTACTCGAACAGCGGGTACCGGTTGACCTCGACCTCGTGGAAGAAGATCCGCGGGAGGAAGTTGGGCAGCCGGAACGGCTGCTGATAGGTGATGAAGTGGACCTCATGGCCGCGCGCGGCGAGCGCGATGCCGAGCTCGGTCGCGACCGCGCCCGAACCGCCGTAGGTCGGATAGCAGGTGATGCCGATCTTCATGAGGCGGTCGTCGGGTCGCGTTGGGCGCGGATCGGGAAGTCGGCTGGGCGAGCCGCGTCGGCGGCGTTGGCGCGCCACCACGCGAGCGCGACATCGAGTGCGTCGTCGCGCATCGGATCGACGTGCCGAACGCAAGCGGGTGGAAGCTGGTGCCGGAACCACGTGCGCTGGCGTTTGGCGTACTGCCGCGTAGCGATCACGACACGATCGCGCGCCGTGGAGAACGGCAAAACGCCGCGCAGGTGCGCGCGCCAGACGTCGTACCCCGTCGCGTGCCATGCGGGTGCGTCGTGCGGGATGTCGGCCGCGAGCCGTTCGACCTCGGCGAGCCACCCCGTCGCGAGCATCGCGTCCGTGCGCCGCGCGAGCCGGTCGGCCAACGACGGCCCCGGGTCGACGACGAGGTAGCGGAGCGCGAGGCGCGCGGGACGTGCCGCGCGTCGGCGCCAGACCGACAGCGGAACGCCGGTCAGCGTCATGACCTCGGCCGCTCGCATGAGTTGCGCGCGCTGCGTGCCCGCCAGCTCGGGGTCAGCCGCGGCGACGCGCGCGCGGAGCGCATCCGTCGAAAGCGCGTCCAGCTCGCGCGCGAGCACGGCGCGGCGCGCGCCGTCGAGCGGCGGCTCCTCGAACAACGGTTCCGACAACGCGCGGAGGTAGAAACCGGTGCCGCCGACGAGGAGCGGCGGCCGGCCGGCGTCGTCGCAGGCGGCGATCCACTGTTCCGCGGCGTCGGCCCACCGTGCCGCGCTCCAGCGCTCGGTTGGGTCGGCGACATCGATCCCGTGATGCGGCACGCGCGCGCGCTCGGCCGGCGTGGGCTTCGCGGTCCCGACGTCGAACCGACGGTAGAGCTGCCGCGAATCGGCGCTGACGATGGCGGCGCCAACCCGCTCCGCGAGCGCGAGCGCGAGCGCCGACTTCCCTGCCCCGGTTGGCCCGACGATCGCCGCGACGGTCCGGAGCGGCGCGGCGTCGTCCGTCACCGCCGCCCGAAGCGCCGCTCGACCTCGTCCCACCCGAGGTGCACGATGGTCGCGCGGCCGTGCACGTCGTGGGCGGGGAGCGTCGTCCGCGCGAGCGCGAGATAGAGCGCGCGCATCTCGTCCGCCGCGAGCGCGTCGCCGGCCT
>DASWUT010000044.1:0-3346 GCA_036401455.1 Gemmatirosa sp.
GGCCGAAGCCCGTGTACGCGCCCAACGTCGCGCAGGCGTTCCGCTTCGTCACGGGCGGCAACGCCGACGCGGGCCTCGTCGCGCGCGCGTCGCTCGGCAGCGGCACGGCGGCGCCGGCCGCTCCGTACACGCTCGTCGACACCGCGCTGTACGCGCCCATCCGCCAGGCCGCGGCCGTGGTCACGGGCAGCACGCGGCGGTCTGAGGCGACGCGGTTCGTCGGGTATGCGACCGGCGCGTCCGGGTTCGCGGTGCTGCGCCGGTACGGCTTCGGGCCGCCGCCGGCTGCGGCCGCCGCGCCGCGCCCGTGATGCTCGCGGGCGGAGTCACGGGCGTCGGCGACCTCGGGCCGCTCGCGCTCTCGCTCCGCGTCGCGTCCACGGCGACAGTGATCGCCGCGCTGTTCGGCGTGCCGCTCGCGTGGCTGCTCGCCCGGCGGCGGTTCCCGGGGCGTGGCGCGCTCGAGCTGCTCGTCCTGCTCCCGATGGTGCTGCCGCCGACGGTGCTCGGTTACTACCTCCTCGTGCTCGTCGGCCGCCCAGCGCCGTTAGGCCGCGCGGTCGAGGCCGTGTTCGGGCGGCCGGTCGTGTTCACGCCCGCGGCGGCGGTGCTCGCGACGACGGTCGCCGCGTCGCCGTTCCTCGTCCGCGCGGCGCAGGCGGGGTTCGAGGGAGTGGACGCGGTCTACGAGGACGCGGCGCGCACACTCGGCCGTTCGGAGCTGTCGGTGTTCTTCAGCGTCACCGTGCCGCTCGCGGCGCGCGGGATCCTCGCCGGCGCGGCGCTGTGTTTCGCACGCGCGATGGGCGAGTTTGGCGCGACGCTCATGCTCGCCGGCAACATCCCGGGCCGTACGCAGACCGCGAGCCTCGCCGTGTACGACGCGTTCGAGTCCGGTGACGCGACGCGCGCGGCATGGCTCGCAGGAATGCTCTCGGCGACCGCGCTCGGCGCGCTCGCGCTGCTCGCCTGGGGCGGCCGGCGCGCCGCGCCGTGATGCCCGGCGTCGTGATGCCCGGCACGCGCCAGCGCGGGTGAGTTTGCTCGAAGTGACGGTGCAGAAGCAATTGCCCGACTTCGCCCTCGACGTCGCGTTCGTGGTGCCTGGCGGGGTCGCCGCGGTCGTCGGCCCGTCGGGAGCGGGAAAGACACTCACGCTGCGCGCCGTGGCGGGGCTGCTCCGCCCTGATGCGGGCCGCATCGCGTGCGGCGGGCGGGTGCTCTACGACGCCGACGCTGAGATCGACGTGCCGGCGCGCGCGCGGCGCGTCGGCTACGTGTTCCAGCAGTATGCCCTCTTTCCGCACCTGACGGTGGGCGAGAACGTCGCGTACGCGCTTGGCGGGCCCGGGAGCGGCCCGCGACGCGACCGCGCGGCGCGCGTGGCCGCGCTGCTCGCGCTCGTCGGGCTGCCGAACGCAGAACGGCGGCGCCCGCGCGAGCTGTCCGGCGGCCAGCAGCAGCGCGTCGCCCTCGCCCGCGCGCTCGCGCCCGACCCCGCGCTCCTGCTGCTGGACGAGCCGCTGGCCGCCGTCGACGCACCGCTGCGCGTGCGGCTCGGCGAGGAGCTCCTCGCGCTGCACGCGCGCACCGGGGTGCCGATGTTGTTCGTCACCCACGATCCCGCCGAGGCGCGGCGGGTCGCCGACGTCGTCATCCGGCTGGAACACGGCCGCGTGGCCTGCGTCGAATGAGCGGCACGGGCGAGGATGCAGCGGTCGACGCCGCGGCGGTCGACGCCGTGCGACACGCGCGCCAGATCGCGCTCCCAAACGTTGGGCCCGCGGGTCAGGCGCGCCTCCGCCGCGCCCGCGTGCTGCTCGTCGGCGCAGGGGGACTCGGGTCGCCTGCGGCCCTCTACCTCGCCGCGGCCGGCGTCGGCCACCTCGGCCTCGTCGACCCCGACCGCGTCGCGCTGCACAACCTGCAGCGGCAGATCCTGCACGACACGGCGGACGTCGGGCGGCCAAAGGTGGAGAGCGCGCGCGACCGGCTGCGCGCCCTCGACCCGGCGGTCGACATCGCGACGTACCCGGTACGCCTCACCGCCGTCAACGCACTCGAGATCGCCCGCGGGTACGACGTCGTCGTCGATGGTTCCGACAATCTGCGCACGCGCTACCTCACGAGCGACGCCTGCGTGCGGCTCGGCGTGCCTAACGTATTCGGCGCGGTGTTCCGTTTCGAGGGGCAGGCGAGCGTGCTCGCCGCACCCGGCGGCGTGGACGGCCGGGGCCCGTGCTACCGGTGCCTCTTCCCGGTCCCGCCACCACCCGGTACGACGCCGTCGTGCGAGGCGAGTGGCGTGCTCGGCGTCCTGCCCGGGCTCATCGGGATGATTCAGGCCGCCGAGACGTTGAAGCTGCTGCTCGGGGTGGGGGAGCCGCTCGTCGGACGGCTGCTGATGGTCGACGGGCTGCGCATGGAGTTCCGGACGCTACGCGTG
The DNA here is from genome assembly GCA_036401455.1 of Gemmatirosa sp. GTDB lineage: Bacteria > Gemmatimonadota > Gemmatimonadetes > Gemmatimonadales > Gemmatimonadaceae > BPUI01. Next base: position 2,447 of record DASWUT010000044.1, read on the forward strand.
CGGCGCGACCTCGCGTGCGCGGCGTGCGGCGTCGACGCGCGCCGCGACGAGCCGCTCGTCGACGCGGCCGTCGACGACCCGTGCGCCGACGACGATGGCGGGGCCGACGACGGCGGGGGCGACGAAGTCACGCCGCGTGAACTCGCGGAGCGGCTCGCTCGCGGCGACGACGTGCAGCTCGTCGACGTGCGCGAAGCGTGGGAGTACGCGCTCGCGCGGCTACCGGGGGCGCGGCTGGTCCCGTTAGGCACCATTGGCAGCGACGCGGTCGACGCGTCGCGGCCGGTGGTCGTGTACTGCCATCACGGCGCGCGCGGGCGGACGGCGCTGGAGCGCTTGCTCGCGGCCGGCGTCACGCGCGTCGCGAACCTTGCGGGCGGTATCGACCGCTGGAGCGCGGAAGTCGATCCGACGGTGCCGCGGTACTGACGCCACGCGACCACGACGCGGTTGGTTGGCCGCGGGGTGCGTCACCGACGTCGTGCGTCGCCCGTGCACGATTCCCCCGTTTCCGGCGCGTCGTCGCGCCGCCAGTGCCCGCTCCGCCCGCCCGCCTTCTCGAGCAGCCGCACGTCGGTGATCGTCATCGCGCGGTCGGCCGCCTTCACCATGTCGTAGACGGTGACGAGGGCAACGGTCGCGGCGACGATCGCCTCCATCTCGACGCCCGTCGGCGCGGTAGTGCGCGCGGTCGTCTCCACACGGATGCCGGGCAGGGCTTCGTCGAGCACGAGGTCGACCTGCAGATCGCTCAGCGGCACGGGGTGGCAGAGCGGAACGAGGTCCGCGGTGCGCTTGGCCGCCATCACCCCCGCGACGCGCGCCACGCCCAACACGTCGCCCTTGGCGACGGCGTTGTCGCGCACGAGCGCGAGCGCGGCGCGGCTCATCACGATCGCG
>DASWUT010000045.1:0-9497 GCA_036401455.1 Gemmatirosa sp.
GCGGAACAATACTGCTACATACGGTATGCGGCACATAATTCGCCAGATGTAGTACTAGCAGGTGTCACACGCCGACCGGGTCGCCGCGCATGGGGCGGGTCCCATCCGCGGCGATGCGGTCGGCGTAAGTGGTGGGGTGGCGGGGTGGCAGACGGGCGCAGGCTCGTCGGTCGGAAATGATCCATCCGGCTCCGTTCTCTCGCTTCTAGGTAAGGGAGGGTGTTGGTCGGAATCGATCGGGTGTGGGCGCACGGTGCGCCGCGCCTGCAACGATTCCGCTACACACCGCCCCGCGCCCGCGCACGGCCGTGCACCGCCTAACGCTGCACGCTCTCGCAGACCTGAGCCCACGTCCCTTGCATTCTTCCCCCCGTCCACCCGCGCGTGTGGCGCGCGTCGGCGCCCCGCCCGGTGCGCGCCACGAGCTGCCCCCGGCGGTCCCGGAGTTCGTGCTCCGCCACCGCCGTCTGCTGCTCGTCGGCCTGCACGCGGCACTCGTGCCGGTCGTGTACGCGACCGCGTTCGCGCTCCGGTTCGACGGGGCACTCCCGGCGCCTTACGTCGGCACGTTCTGGGCGACGCTGCCGGTGCTCTTCGTCGTGCGGCTCGTCGCGTTCGCGCTCTTCCGGCAGTACAGCGGCTGGTGGCGCCACGCGGGGTTCTACGACCTCATCGAGTTGGGCAAGGCGACGACGCTCGGCTCGCTCGCCTTCTGGGGCCTGACCGCGCTCGGCGAGCAGCTGCGCGACGTGCCGCACCCCGGACTGCCGCGGTCGGTGTTCGTGCTCGAGTGGGGCGCCACGGTGCTCTGCCTCGGGGGGCTGCGGTTTGGGCTGCGCTGGATGCGCGAGCGCAAGGGGAGCGACGCGTGGCCGAGCGAGGCCCGTCGCACGCTGATCGTCGGCGCCGACGCGACGGCCGAACGGCTGCTGCGCCAGGTGCGCGCCGACGCGGGCAGCGGCATCCACCCGGTCGGGCTCGTCGACGACCACCCGGCCAAGGCCGGGATGCGTCTGCACGGCGTGTCGGTGCTCGGCACCGTGGCCGACCTCTCCCGTCTGATCCCGCGCCACGCGATCGAGCTCGTCGTCGTCGCCGTGACCGAGGCGACGCGCGAGCAGATGCGGCACATCGTCGAACAGTGCACCCGGCTCGGCGTCGAGTTCAAGATCGTGCCGTCGCTGCGCGAGATCCTCGCCGGCACCGCGCGCGCCAACCAGCCGCGCACCGTGCGCATCGAGGACCTGCTCGGCCGCGCGCCGGTCGCCCTCGACCTCGCGGCGGTGTGCGCCGATCTCGCCGGAAGCGTGGTGCTGATCACCGGCGGGGCCGGCTCGATCGGGTCGGAGCTCGCGCGGCAGGTAGCGCGCCTCGGGCCGCGGCGCGTCGTGCTCGTCGACCAGGCCGAGAGTCCGCTCTTCTTCGTGCACCGCGAACTCGTCGACCGCGACCCGGCGCTCGACGTCGTGCCCGTCATCGCCGACGTCGCGCACCCGCGGCAGCTCGAGCGCGCGTTCGCCCAGCACCGCCCCGACTACGTGCTCCACGCCGCGGCCTACAAGCACGTGCCGATGATGGAAGCCAACGTGCTCGAGGCGGTGCACAACAACGTGCTCGGCACGTTCGCCGTGGCCGAGTGCGCGGTGCGCCACGGCGCGAAGAAGTTCGTGATGATCTCGACCGACAAGGCCGTCAATCCGTCGAGCGTGATGGGCGCGACGAAGCGCGCGGCCGAGCGGATCGTGCTCGAGTATCCCGAATTCCGGCATTCGGGCACGGACTTCCGTGCCGTGCGATTTGGCAACGTGCTCGGCTCCAACGGCAGCGTCGTCCCGGTGTTCACGCAGCAGATCGCCGCGGGCGGGCCGGTGACGGTCACGGACCCCGAGACGACGCGCTACTTCATGACGATCCCCGAGGCGGTGCAGCTCGTCCTGCAGGCGGCCGCGCTGCCCGAGGCGAGCGGCCGCATCGCGATGCTCGACATGGGCGAGCCGGTGCGCATCGTCGAGATGGCCGAACAGCTCATCCGCCTGTCGGGGCTCGAACCGTACGCGGAGATCCCGATCGTGTTCACGGGGCTGCGGCCCGGCGAGAAGCTGCACGAGGAGCTGATGACGCGCGGCTGCACGACGGGACCGACCTCGGTCGACAAGATTCGCGTCCTGCAGGAACCGGCGGCGGGTCCCGCACCGGTGCCGGCCACGGTCGCGCGCATGCGCAACGCGGTGCAGAACGGCAGCGCGACGGCGGCGCTCCGCGTCGTGCACGCGCTCGTCCCCGAGTGGGATGCACCCGACCTCGGTGCGTGGGACGCACCGGCGGACGCGGCGTTGGGCGAGGCGCCGGCCGATTCGCTCGTCGACACGCTCACAGACTCGCTGGCCGACGTCGGCCGTCCGATGGTCGCCGTCCGCGACCGATACGCGCGCCCGCCGCTCATCGAGCGGACCGGCGAGGGTCGCCGTGCGACCAATCCGTCTCCTGCTGCCTGACCTGCCCGTGCCCGCCTCACGCCGCTTCCCCGTCGTTCGGACCACCGTGTTCCCCGCCCTCGCGGCGTGCCTGCTCGCCGCGCGACTCGCCGTCGCCCAACCGGGCGCGGCGGCCGCGACGCTCAGTCCGGGCGACCACGTCCAGATCGCCGTGTTCCGCGCGCCCGAACTGAGCGGCGACTTCCCAGTCGGGAGCGACGGCACGATCACGCATCCGCTCTACCACGGCGCGCGCGTCGTCGGGCTCACGCAACCGGAGGTCGAATCGCGCGTGCGAACGGTGCTCTCGCGGCTCGATGCCAACCCGCAGTTCGTCGTCCAGCTGTTGTTGCGCGTGTCGGTCGGCGGCGAGGTGACGCGTCCCAACCTGTTCACCCTCCCGCCCGAGACGACGATCGCGCAGGCCGTCGCGCAGGCCGGGGGCGCCAACTCGCAGGGGCGCCTCGACGAGGTGCGCCTCGTGCGCGGTGGGCAGGCGACGACGCTCGACCTGACCCAGCCCGGCGCGCCGCTCGACGCGACGATCCGCTCGGGCGACCAGATCATCGTCGGCCGCAACCGGTCGGTGTTTCGCGACGTCATTGCCCCGCTCGGCAGCGTCATCGCCGGGATCGCCGGCGTGGCGAGCCTCATCGTCAGCGCCAACAAGAAGTGACGTGCACGCCGCGCTCCCTCTCCTTCTGTCCGCGCGCTCCGCGCCGCACGGTCCGTGATGTCTGAACCGTTGCACGATCCGTCGCGCGGCCGCCCCGGCGCGCCGCCATCCGGGGCACTCGGCTCCCAGTACGCGCCCCCCTACGCCCCCTCGTACGCGACCGCCGCGCGCGAGGCGGCCGGCGACCGGCTGAATCTGCGCCGCGTGCTCGCCGCGCTGCGCCCGCACGCGGCGCTCGTCGCGGTGTTCACGCTGCTGACCGTCGGCGTGACCGCCTTCCTCATCTCGCGCGAGGTGCCGACGTACCGGGCGCGCGCGCTCGTGCAGGTCGTCGACCCGCGCAACGTGCTGCCCAAGGAGCTCGGCGGCACGGTGACCGAGCAGGCGACGGGCGACCAGCGCTCGGATCCGGTGCTCTCGCAGCTCGTCGTGCTGCAGGGGCGCGGCGTGTTGGGCGAGGCCGTCGACCGCGACGGCCTGCGCCTCGTCTCGCGGCAGGCCGGGTTTCCGCGGAGTCGCCTCACCGACGTGCAGGTGACGCTGCCCGCGGAGGTGCGCGACGTGGTGCGGCTGTCGTTCGGGCCGACGGGTGTGCTCGCCGAGCGCGGCGCGGAGTCGGCGCGCGCGACCTATGGCGCGCCGGTCGTGCTCGGTGGATTGCGGTTCGTCGTGCCATCGCGCCCGGCAGTGTCGACGGCGGCGCTCGCCGTGCTGCCGCGCGAGGACGCGATCGATTCGGTCGGGCACGCGCTGCGCGCCTCGCCGCGCGAGGGGACCAACGGCGTCGACGTCGAGTTCACGTCGTCCGACTCGGTCGCGGCCGTTCGGGTGACCAACGGTGTTGTCGACGCGTTCCAACGCGTCGACGCGCGCACCGCGCAGCAGGATGCGCGGCGGCGGCACATCTTCCTCGCCGAGCAGCTCGTCGACGTCGAGAAGCTGCTCGCGACGGCGCAGGGGCAGCTGACGAGCTTCCGGCAGCGCGCGCAGGTGTACGACTCGCGCGACCAGCTCGTCGCCGAGCAGGCCAACCTGTTGCAGCTCGACACGCAGCGGGAGCAGCTCGAGGCCGATCGGCGGACGTACCAAACGCTGCTTGACGCACTCACGCGGGCGCCGCGCGGCGGGGGAGACCTGCAGGCACTCGTCTCGGCGGGTGCGGCGACGACCAACCCGGTCATCGCACAGCTGTACGCGCAGGTCGTTCAATACGAGACCGCGCGCGACTCGCTGACCTCGGGCGAATGGGGGCGCGCGTCGACCAATCCGGACGTGCAGCGTCAGGCGGCGCTCGCCGAGGCGGCGCGGGCGCGGTTGATCGCCGCCACGCGAAGTCAGCTCGCCGCGCTCGGCGCGCGGGTGGGCTCGGTCGACGTGCAGCGCGGGCGGCGCGCCGCGGTGCTGCAGACGCTGCCGAGTGCGGAGGCGGAGGAGCAGCGCCTGGGGCAGCAGGTCGGGACGCTGACCAACACGGCGGAGCAGCTGCGCTCGGAGTACCAGAAGGCGCGCATCGCCGAGGCGGTCGAGACGGGGCAGGTGAACGTGGTGAGCGGCGCGACGCGCGCAGAGCTGGTCAGCACGCATCGCGGTGCGCGGCTCGCCTTCGGGCTCGCGCTCGGGCTGCTGCTCGGCGTGGCGGCGGCGTTCCTCATCGACCACTTCAACACGTCGATCCGCAACCGCGACGAGCTGGAGACGGTGCTGCAGATCCCGGGGCTCGCGGTGATCCCGCCGGTCGAGGGCGGGGTGGCGACGCGCGGCAACGCGCGCGGGCTCGACGTGCGGCGGCTGCCGTCGATGGCCCGGTTTGGGCGCGGTGGCGGGCGTGGTGGAACGCGCGGGCGTCGGCCGACGCCGATCGCGGCGCTCGCCGCGGGCACCTCGTTCGACGGCGAGGACGGCGCGGCGCCGGATGCCGGCGCGACGGGGCTGCACCACGCCTCGGCGGCGGCCGAGGCGTACCGCGCGCTGCGCACGAACCTGCTGTACGCGCAGACGAGCGGCCCGCTCAAGACGCTCGTCGTGACGAGCCCCGCGGCGGCAGACGGCAAGACGACGACGGCGGTGAACCTGTCGGTCGCGTTCGCGCAGCAGGGGCTGCGCGTGTTGCTCATCGACTGCGACCTGCGGCGCCCGGCGCTCGCCGCGGCGTTAGGCGTGCAGGCCGACCCGGGCGTCACCGACCTGCTGCTGGGCCGCGCCGAGCTGCCGGCCGGGATCTACGCGACGCGCGTTCCGCGTCTGGACCTGCTCCCGTGTGGGACGGCGCGCGGCGACGCCGCCGAGCTGCTCGGGAGTCCGCAGATGCGCGGGCTCGTCGACCGCGTCGCGGCGGAGTACGACCTCGTCGTGATGGACACGCCGCCGGTGCTGGCGGCATCGGACGCGGTGGTGCTCGCCGCGCGGGCCGACGGCGTGCTGCTCGTGCTGCGCGCGGGCGAGACGGACCGTGGGGCGGCGCAGTTCGCGCTTCAGCAGCTGACGGGAGTGCGCGCGCGCGTCGTCGGCGGCGTGCTCAACGATCCCGACGCGAAGCTCGCGCGCTACGGCGGCTACGCCGCGTACGGGTATGCGTATGCCGGCTGAGCGCGAGGGACCGATGCGCGTGCTCGTCGTCGCGGCCGCGCGGCCCAACTTCATGAAGGTCGCCCCGATCCTCGCCGCGCTCGCGCGCGATGGGGCGCAGGCGGTGCTCGTCCACACCGGGCAGCACTACGACGCGCGCATGTCGGACGCGTTTTTCCAGGACCTCGCGATCCAGGCGCCGGACTACCACCTCGGCGTGGGCTCGGGAACGCACGCGCAGCAGACCGCGCGGGTGATGGAGGCGTTCGAGCCCGTGCTGCGCGAGGTGCGGCCGGACTGGCTCGTCGTCGTCGGCGACGTGAACGCGACGCTCGCCTGCGCGCTCGTCGCGGCCAAGCTGCGCCCGGAGCTCGGCTGCCGCGTGGCGCACGTCGAGGCGGGGCTGCGGAGCGGCGACTGGCGGATGCCCGAAGAGGTGAACCGCGTGCTCACGGACCGCATCGCGGACCTGCTGCTCACGCCGTCGCGCGACGCGCTGCCCAACCTCGTGCGCGAGGGGATCCCGGCCGATCGCGTCGCGTTCGCTGGCAACGTGATGATCGACACGCTGTTCGCGCACCTGCCACGGGCCCGCGCGGTCGACCTGCCGGGGCAGTTAGGCCTCGCGCGCGGCGGCTACATCGCGGCGACGCTACACCGGCCGTCGAACGTCGACGATCCGCACGCGCTCCGCGTGCTGCTCGACGCGTTCGCGATCGTCGCCGAGGAGCATCCCGTCGTGTTTCCCGTGCATCCGCGGACGCGCAAGCAGGCCGAGGCGTTCGGCCTCACGCCGCAGCTCGAACGACTTCGCGTGCTCGAGCCGCTCGGCTACACCGAGATGCTCTCGCTCACCGAGGGTGCGGCGGTGGTGATGACCGACTCGGGCGGGCTGCAGGAAGAGACGACCGCGCTCGGCGTGCGCTGCGTGACGCTGCGCGAGCAGACCGAGCGGCCGGTGACGGTGACGGAGGGGACGAACCGGCTCGCGCCGTGGCCGCTCACCGTAGACGGCGTGGTCGGCGCGTACCGTGCGGCGGTCGCGGCGCCGCGCCCGGCGACCGGCGGGCAGCGGCCCGACGGCTGGGACGGGCACGCGGCCGAACGCATCGTCGCGCACCTGCGGGCGCACCTATCCCCGGCGCCTAACGGTGTCCCGGACGCCGAACTCGCGGGCGCGGCGTGCTGAACGCGCTCGCCCTGCAGCTGCGCGACCCCCGACAGGCGGCGCGCACGGCGCTCCGCTCGCCCACGGTACGCACGTTCCTCGTGAACGCGCTCGTGCTCGGGCTCGGGCTCGTGAGCGGCGTGCAGCTCGCGCGGTGGATGGGACCGGCCGGTCGCGGCGAGCTCGCCGCCGCGTGGCTGTGGCCGATGCTGCTCATGTACCTGGCGAGCATGGGCGTGATCCAGTCGGTGGTCTACTTCGCCGCGCTCCCCGACGCCCAGCCACCGCGCGTGCTCGGCACCGCGCTCGCGTGCGCGGTGGTGCAGAGCGTGGTCGCGATGGCGGTGGGCTACGTGGTACTCCCGCTGCTGCTGGCCAAGCAGACGGCGGACGTCGTCGCCAACAGTCGCGCCTACCTGTGGGTGATCCCGGCGAGCCTCGTGAGCCAGTACGGGATCGCGGTCCTGCAGGCGCGGCTGCACTTCACGGCGTACAACTGGATCCGGCTGCTCGTGCCGGCGGGGTACGTGATCGCGGTGATCGCGCTGAAGCAGACGGGCGCGCTCGACGCGTCGACCGCGCTGCGCGCGCAGCTGTGGCTCAACGTCGCCGTCGTTGGTGCGACGGCGATCGCGCTGTGGCGGACGGGGGCGGTCGCGCGGCTGGCCGATCTGCGCCCGGACCGCGCGCTCGCCGACCGGATGCTCCGCTACGGGGCGAAGGTGCAGGCCGGTGGGATCCCGCAGACGGCCAACCTGCGGATGGATCAGGCGCTGCTGGCGGCGTGGTTTCCGCCGGCGCAGCTGGGGCTGTACGTGGCCGCGGTGAGTGCGGCGGGCGTCGGCGACGTGCTCACGACGGCCGTGCGCACCGTGGCGACGCCGTCGATCGCGCAGCAGGGCGGGGCCGCGGGGATCCGGACGCTGCAGGCCACGTTTCGGAAGTACGTCGCCGTCAGCTTCGTCGGCACGCTCGCGCTCGCGGCGGTGCTGCCGTTCGCGATCCCGTTCGTCTACGGTCGCGCGTTCGGTGGCGCGGTCGGGCCGGCGCTCGTCCTGCTCGCGGCCGGGCTCTGCCTCGGCGCCAAGACGGTGCTCGCCGGCGGGGCGCAGGCGTTAGGCGACCCCTGGCTCGCCAGCCGCTCCGAAATCCTCGGCGCGGTCGTCACGGTGTGCTGCCTCCCTGTCCTGCTGCCGCGGCTCGGGATCATGGGCGCGGCGCTCGCCACACTTCTGGCGTACGCGACGCAGCTCGTCGTCGTGCTCGCCGGTCTCTCCCGGACGCACGCGATCCGCGTGCCGTCGCTGGTCTGGGCGCGCCCGCGGCGCGCCTGACGATCGCCATGCACCTCATGCCGTCCGCGTCCTCCCCCGCCCCGTCGCCTGCGCCGCAGGCATCGGTCGTCATCGTCACGAAGAACCGCCGCGAGTACGCGCGGGGGGCGATCCGCTCCGCGGTCGAGCAGGTGCCGCGGGTGGAGGTCGTCGTCTGCGACGACGGCTCGACCGACGGAACGCCGGAGATGGTGCGCACCGAATTTCCCAGCGTCGCGCTGCACGTGGCCGCGCGCTCGGAGGACATCGCGGTGCAGCGCACGCGCGCGACGGCGCTGGCGACGGCGCCGATCGTCGTCTCGATCGACGACGACGCGGCGTTCACCTCGCCGCACACGGTGGCCGAGGCGGTGCGACTGTTCGACCGTCCGCAGGTGGCGCTCGTCGCGATGCCGTTCGTGAACGTGCGGGTGAGCGACCGGGTGCTGCAGCGCGCACCGGAGGCGGAGGGCGTGTACGTGTCGTCGGGGTTCGTCGGCACCGCGTACGCGGTACGGCGCGAGGTGTTCGTGGCGTTAGGCGGATACCGGCCGTTCCTCATCCACCAGTACGAGGAGGAGGACTTCGCGATCCGGCTGCTCGACGCGGGTTACCTGATCCGGCTGGCGAGCACGCCGCCCATCCACCACTTCCACTCGCCGACGCGCAACCGCGTGGGGATGGACGTGTGGGGGGCGCGGAACACGATCCTCTTCACGTGGCACAACGTGCCGATGCCGTACCTCGCGGCGCACATGGCGGCGACATCGGTGAACGCGCTCGCGGCGGGGGTACGCGCGGGGACGACGTGGCGGAAGCTGCGCGGGATGGCCTCGGGCTACGCCGACTGCCTACGGCAGCGGCGCGAGCGGGCGCCGGTGCGCGCGGCGACGTACCGGCTCTACCGGCGGCTCAAGCGCGGCGGACCGCTGCCGCTGGACGTCGTGGAGCAGCTGACGTGGGGACGGGTGCCGCCCGAGGCCGGCGCCGCGCGTGGCGCGGCGCCGGTGGCCGCATGAGCAGCGCGGTGTTGGGCACCCAGCCCGCGCGACCCGGCGCGGGGCTCGACGGCGTGGCGCGCGACGGGTCGGGATGGGGCGCGGCGCGCGGGGCGCGGCGGCCGGGTGCGCCGCGCCATGGGCCGCGCGTGCTCGTCGTGCAGCGCATCGTGCCGCCGTACCGCGTGCCGCTCTTCCGCGCGCTCGCCGCCTCGCCCGAGACGGCGTACGAATTCGCCTACGGCGAGCAGCGCGCGGGCTCGGCGCTCGAGAGCGTCGCGGCGCCGGACGGGCTGGCGGTGC
>DASWUT010000046.1:0-3198 GCA_036401455.1 Gemmatirosa sp.
ACAAGGTGGTGCTCACCGTGGTGCCCGCGGGGCAGCGCGCGCTCGCGTTAGGCGGCCCGGCCGCGACGCTGGTTCCGGGTGGCATGCCCGCGGCCGCGCCGAGCGGAGGGACGCGCTGATGCGCCGCGCCACATGCATCATCGCCGGAGGCGCGGTCGCGCTCGCCGCGGCGTCGGCCGGCGCGCAGGGGCCGGCCCGGGCGTCCGCCGGTGCCGACAGCTTTCCGACCACGCGGCCAACGCTCGGGCCGCCGAAGGTGCTCCACCTGCCGCCCGCGGCCGAGCGGCGTCTGCCTAACGGGCTGCGGCTCGTCGTCGTCGAGAAGCACGAACTGCCGCTCGCCGACTTCGCGCTCGTCGTCGGCACGGGGACCGAGGCCGACCCGGCCGGGCGCGAGGGGCTCGCGACGATGACGGCCGCGCTGCTCGACGAGGGCACGGCCACGCGGTCGTCCCTCCAGATCGCCGACCAGGCTGCCTACCTCGGCGTGTCGCTCCACACCGGCGCGGGGTGGGACGCGTCAGAGGTGGTGCTGCACACGCCGACGGCGCAGATGGACAGCGCGCTCGCGCTGATGGCCGACGTGACGACGCGGGCGAGCTTTCCGACGACCGAGCTGGAGCGGCTGCGAACCCAGCGGCTCACCGGACTGCTGCAGCTCCGCGACCGTGGTCCGTCGATCGCCAACCGCGCGTTCGCGCAGGCCGTGTTTGGCGCGGGGCACCCGTACGGGCGCCCGTCCGACGGCACCGAGGCGAGCACGCGCGCGCTCACGCGCGACGACGTGCAGCGGTTCTACGCGAACGCGTGGCGCCCCGACAACGCGACGCTCGTCGTCGTCGGTGACGTGACGCCCGAAGACGTCGCGCGCCGCGCGGAGCGGGCGTTCGGCGCGTGGCGCGCCCCCGCGGGGGTGACGCTCGCGGCGCCGATCGCGCCGGCCGCGCCGGCGCCCGGCGCCGCGCGCGTGGTGCTCATCGACAAGCCGGGCGCGCCGCAGTCGAGCGTGCGCATCGGGATGCCGTCGGCGTCGCGCGCGACGCCCGACTACTTCCCGCTCGTCGTGCTCAACACGGTGTTGGGCGGGAGCTTCACGAGCCGCCTCAACCAGAACCTGCGCGAGACGCACGGCTACACGTACGGCGCGGGCTCGGAGTTCGAGTTGCGGCGCGCGGCGGGGCCGTTCGTGTCGAGCGCGGAGGTCACGGGGACGAAGACGGACAGCGCGCTCGTCGAGTTCATGAAGGAGCTGCGCGCGATCGGCGACACGGTGCCGAGGGCGGAGCTGGAGAAGGCGAAGCGGTACCTGGTGCTGCAGATGCCGGGCGAGTTCGAGACGACGGGCGGGATCGCGGGGGGGCTGATTCCCGTGGTCACGTACGGGTTGCCGCTCGACTACTACAACAGCTACGCGGCGAAGCTGCAGGCGGTGACCCAGGCCGACGTGCAGCGGGTGGCGCGGCGGTACGTGGACCCGGCGCACCTGACGATCGTCGTCGTCGGGGATCGGGCGTCGGTGGAGCCGCGGCTGCGCGCGCTCAATCTGGGGCCGGTCGAGATCCGGTCGGCGGCGGACGTGTTGGGTGCGACCGCTGCGGCGCCGGGCGGGGCGGTGGGCGCGGGGGGGCCGGGGACGCGGTAAGCGACGTCGCGGCTACGGCGCCCCGCGCGCCGCTTCGCCTGCCGCGTCCAGCTCCCGCTCGAGATCGTCGACCTTGATGTCGAAGTGCGACGCGTCGTAGACCACCTCGCCCCGGGCGAGGAGGATGGCCTGCGGCGACTCGTGGGTGATGCCGGTGCGGTCGGCGATGTCGCGCGAGAGGGCGCGTTTGGCGTTGACGTCGACGATCCAGACGGGCGCGTCGGGGCGGTCCTGCAGCAGTTGGCGGACCTCGACGATCGCGGCGGCGGCGATCGGGCAGCTGGTGCTGTGCTTGTAGACGAGGGCGAGCGGGGCTCCGAACACGTCGTCCAGCTGGTCGGGCGAGGTGAGCGGGCGGGGGGCGGGAAGGTCGGCCATCGAGGTACCCGGGGCTGAGAGACGAGCGAGAGAAACCCTCGTGGCACAACCCGTTCCCGCGACCCGGGCGTTGCATCATCTTGTCCGAACCATGTCAACTTCCGATACGTCCGCGCTCGACATCCCGATCGAGACCTACGTGCTGCCGAACGGGCTGCGCGTGTCGCTCTCCGAGGACCACTCCGCACCGGTGGTCGCCGTGAACCTGTGGTACCACGTCGGATCGGCCAACGAGCGGGCCGGTCGGACGGGGTTCGCGCACCTGTTCGAGCACATGCTCTTTCAGGGGTCGGCCAACGTCGGCGCGAACGAGCATTTCGAGCTCGTGCAGCGGGCGGGCGGAACGCTGAACGGCTCGACCTGGCTCGACCGCACCAACTACTTCGAGACCGTGCCGAGCAATCAGCTCGCGCTGGCGCTGTGGTTGGAGGCCGACCGGATGGCGCGGCTGCTGCCCGCGATGACGCAGGAGAAGCTGGACACGCAGCGCGACGTCGTGAAGAACGAGCGCCGCTGGAGCATGGACAACCAGCCGTACGGGACGTGGTGGGAGAAGCTGCCCGCGCTCACGTACCCCGAGTCGCACCCGTTCCACCACTCGCTGATCGGGTCGATGGCGGACCTGGACGCGGCGTCGCTCGACGACGTGCGGCAGTTCTTCGCGACCTACTACACGCCGGACAACGCGGTGCTGACGGTGGCCGGCGACTTCGACCCCGCAGAAGCGCGGAGGCTGATCGCCGAGCTGTACGGGCCGATCCCGCGCGGGGTGGGGCGGCCGGCGCTGCCGCCGATGACGCTGCCGGCGACGTTCGGGCGCACGCTGCGCGAGGAGGTCGCCGACGACGTGCAGCTGCCGCGCGTGTTCCTCGCCTTCCGCATCCCGCCGTTCGGCGAGGAGGGGCACTACGTCGCGGAGATGTGCGCCGCGGTGCTCGGCGTGCGACAGGGCAGTCGGCTGGTGCGGGCGCTCGTGCGCGAGCAGCAGGTGGCGAGCGACGTGCACGCGTTCACGTACGACCTGCCGAAGGGGGCGGACGTGCTGATCCTCGACGCCGTCGCGCGCCCGGGGGTGAGTGCCGCGCAGCTGGAAGCGGCGCTCGCAGCCGAAGTCGGCCGGATGCGCACGGATGGGGTGACGGACGCGGAGCTGGAGCGGGCGCGGGCGCTCGTCGAGA
>DASWUT010000047.1:0-5622 GCA_036401455.1 Gemmatirosa sp.
GCCTGCGTCGCGTCGTCGACGCGCGCGGCGGGCGCCTCGCGCGCGACGGCCGTCATCTCGACACCGTCGATCCCGCACGGAACGATGAGGTCGAAGTAGGCGAGCGGCTCGGGCGTGACGTTGAGCGCGAAGCCGTGCGACGTGACCCAGTCGCGCGCGTGGACGCCGATCGAGGCGAGCTTGCGCGGATGGCTGGACGTGCCGACCGCGCCGCCCGACGCCTCGGGATCGGTCCAGACGCCGGTGAACGGCGGGTTGCGGCCCGCTGCGACCCCGAACTCGGCGACCGCGTCGATGAGCGCCTGCTCGACCTGGCGAAGGTACCAGTGCAGATCGCGGCGGTGCCGCTTGAGGTCGATGATCGGGTAGCCGACGAGCTGCCCGGGGCCATGAAACGTGCTGCCGCCGCCGCGCTCGACCTCGTACAGCGCGACGCCGCGCGCGGCGAGGAGCGCCGGCGTGGCAAGCAGGCGGTTGTCCGCCGCCCGCCGGCCTAACGTGAGGACCGGCGGGTGCTCGACGAGGAGGAGCAGGTCCTCGTCGAGCGCACCCGAGACGCGCGCCGCGGCCGCGGCGCGCATGAGGGCAAGTGCGTCGGCGTAGGGCGTGAGGCCGAGGGAGGTGACGAGGAGGCGCGGCACTACGCGTGGATCATCTTCCCCATCGAGTCCAGCGCGGCCTCGGCGATCGCCTCGGACAGGGTCGGGTGCGCGTGGATCGCGAGGTCGATCTCCTCGACCGTGTACTCGTTCTCGCGCGCGACCACCAACTCGTGGATCATCTCGGTGGCGTGCGCGCCGACGATGTGCGCGCCCAGGATCTCGCCGTACTTCTTGTCGCGGAGGATCTTCACGAAGCCGTCCGTCTCGCCCGAGGTGCGCGCGCGGCCGTTGGCCGAGAAGGGGAACTTGCCGACCGTGTAGTCGAGCTTGCGCTCCTTCACCTGCGCTTCGGTGAGGCCGATCGATGCCACTTCCGGGTGGCAGTACGTGCAGCTGGGCACGTTGGCGTAGTTCACCGGGTGCGGATGCTGTCCGGCGAGCAACTCCGCGAGCACGTGCCCCTCGCGCGAGCCCTTGTGGGCGAGCATCTGGTTGCCCGCGACGTCGCCGATCGCGTAGACGCCGGCGACGCTCGTGCGGAACTGGTCGTCGATCTTGACGAAGCCGCGCTCGGTGAGCTGGACGCCGGCTTCCTTGAGGCCCGCGGTGTCGGTGTTCGCGGTGCGGCCGGCGGCGACGAGCACCTTGTCGACGGTCATGTCGCGCTTCTCGCCCCCGGCCTCCACGGTGAGCGACACCGAGTCCGGGCCGACCTTGACGTTCGACATCTTGGCGCCGGTGAGGATCTCGATCCCGCGCTTGCGAAACGCCTTCGCTACCTCGGCCGCGCTGTCGGCGTCTTCGAGCGGGAGGATCTGCGGCGCGACCTCGACGATGGTGATCCTGGTGCCGTACGCGTCGAACACGTCGCTGAACTCGCAGCCGACCGCGCCCGCGCCGACGACGAGCATCGACCTGGGCGCCTTCTCGAGGACGAGCACGTCGTCGCTCGACAGGACGGTGGTCTTGTTGAGCTCGAGTCCCACCTGCGGCAGCCCGCGCACGCGCGACCCGGTCGCGATGACGACGCCTTTGCGGGCGTCGTGCGTCTCGGTCTTGCCGTCCGGCGCCTTCACGGTGATCTGCTTCCCGCCCTTGCCGAGCTTCGCCTCGCCCTTCAGGTAGGTGACCTTGTTCTTCTTGAAGAGGAACTCGACGCCCTTGGAGTTCTGCTGGCTGACTCCGCGCGAGCGCTTCATGGCGGGGGTGAAGTCGAGCGAGACCTCGCCGAGGGTGATGCGGTGCTCGCCGGCCTTCTTGAGGTGGTTGGCGAGGCTGGCGCTCTCGAGGAGGGCCTTGGCGGGGATGCATCCCCAGAGAACGCAGGTGCCGCCGAGCGCCTCGCGCTCGACGACGGCGGTGGCGAGGCCGAGCTGGGCGCAGCGGATGGCGCAGACGTAGCCGGCGGGTCCGCCGCCGAGGATGATGACGTCGTAGGAAGCCATGAAGGACCGAATGGGCAGTGAGGGCGGACTGGCGAGCGGGCTGCTGGTCCGCGATCGGCCGCACGAGACAGCGAGAACGCGTCGGGGGGCCGCTGAAGGTGAAAGGTAGCCGTCGCCGTGCCGTGGCCCGCGCCGGAGAGGGCGGGTGCGCGGCTCGCACCGAGCGGCTCTGACGCGTGAGCGAACGCCTACGGCACCGGCGTACCCACCCTTGCGAGGTGCCCGCACAAAGAATTCTTTGTTGACTCAGCTGTGACGCTCAACAGCTGATCCTGGGGCTTCTCCACGGGACGACTGTGTGCTCGTGCGGTGCTGACGTCGGCCAGCCAGTGCTGGTGTGCGACGTTCGGCGCTGCTCGCTCGCCTCCGATCGTTGACCTGGATGGATTTACACCCCGTAGGAGGATCTGTGAGGCAACTTCGTACCCTGCTGCCGGTTGCAGCGGCGACGGCTGCAGTATCTGCACTTGCGTCGCAGGCGCATGCGCAGCGCCGCGTGACCGGCATCATCACCGGCGAGGGCGGCGCGCCACTGAGCGCCGCCAGCGTCCAGATCGTCGGAACGCAGACTGGCACCTACACGAACGAGAGCGGGCGATTCACGATCCAGGCCGGCGCTGGAACGCAGACGCTCCGGATCCGCCGGATCGGGTTCCGAGCGCAGACGGTGACCGTCGGGCCCGGGCAGACCGACGTCGGCACGGTCAATCTGACGCGCGACGTGCTGCAGCTCGAGGCGCAGGTCGTCACGGGCACGGCGACCAGCGTATCGCGGGCGAACGCAGCGAACGCGGTCACCACGGTCAGTGCGGACCAGCTCGTCGGCCGCGCGCCCGCGCAGACCGTTGACAACGCGCTGCAGGGCAAGGTGCCGGGCGCGATCATCTCCGTGAATTCGGGCGCGCCGGGCGGCGGCACCCAGGTGCAGATGCGCGGTGTCGGCTCGATCAACGCGAGCACCGCACCGCTCTACGTCGTCGACGGCGTGGTAATCAACAACCAGGCGGTCGGCAACGGGCTGAACACGCTGACCAATGCCGGCGGCGGCATCAGCAACAGCCAGGACCAGCAGGTCAACCGCATCGCGGACCTCAACCCCGACGAGATCGAGAGCATCGAGGTGCTCAAGGGGCCGGCCGCTGGCGCGATCTACGGGTCGGAGGGCTCGAACGGGGTCATCGTGATTCGTACGAAGCGCGGAACGTCGGGCGCGCCGCAGATCAACACTCGGCTCGGGCTCGGGAACTACTCGCTCCAGACCAACCGCGAGCTGGCCCTGCGCTGCTTCCACAGCGCGTCGGAGATCGACTCCTTCTTCGGCGGTGGAACGGCCGCCCAGTACGGGATCACGAACGGGACGACGAACGTCCCTTGCTACAACTTCCAGAAGGACTACTACACCTCCGACGGGCTCTCGAACAACCTGTCACTCGACGTACGCGGCGGGACGTCCGGCGGCACCACGTACTACGTGAACGGGACGTCGAACCGCGACAACGCGATCCAAAAGGGGACGTACTACCAGAAGCAGTCGGTCACGGGCAACCTTGGCCAGACGATCGGCAAGAAGATCACGCTGCAGTTCAACAACAACTTCGTGCATACGCTGGCGGACCGCGGCATCTCCGGGAACGACAACAACCCGGTGGTCTCGCCCGTCGACATCTTCACGAACACCCCGACGTTCTTCAACCTCGGGCAGCAGGTGAACGGGATCTACCCGGTCAATCCGTTCGTCTCGAGCGGCACGAACCCGTGGCAGTCGTCGGAGCTCGTGAAGCAGCCGCAGGACGTCTACCGCTACATCGGGAGCGTCAACACGACGTGGAACGTGCTCGCCGTCGGCAGCCAGACCTTCGACATCACGGCACTCGGCGGACTCGACGTCACGGCGCAGCAGAACAAGATCTACGCCCCGCCGACGGTCTACTTCGAGGCGATCTCGCCATTCCCGGGCGCGCAGGTCAACACGAACTACAACGCGCAGTTCGCGAACTTCAACCTGTCCGGTGTGCACCGCTACACGGCGGCGCCCTTCACGGCGACGACGTCGTTCGGCGTACGGCGCGAGTACCGGAACAGCGATCTCGTGCTGAACCAGGGGCGAAACATCGCCTCCAACACGTTCAACTTCACGGCCGCCGGCGTGCAGTCGCAGGCCGAGGCGCGCTCGCAGATCCGCGGCCTCGCGTACTACGCGCAGGAAGAGTTCCTGACGCTGTCGGAGCGGCTGCTCGTCACCGCCGCGATCAACGCGGAGCGGTCCTCGGTGAACGGTGACCCGAACCACTTCTACGCGTTCCCGAAGTTCTCGGCGTCCTACCGCCTGCCGTTCTCGCTCCCGCAGACGGACGAGTTGAAGCTGCGCATCGCGTACGGCAAGGCGGGCAACCAGCCGCTGTACGGCTACTCGTTCACCGGGCTGCCGGTCGGGCTCTACAGCGGGACGCTCGGTGCTGGCATCTCGTCGGTGTACGGCACGCAGAACATCAATCCCGAGATCTCGAGCGAGGTCGAGGGCGGGTTGGATTGGAATCTGTTCCGTGGACGCCTGGCGCTCGAGGCCACGCTGTTCCGCGACAACGTGTCGAACCTGATCCTGCAGTACGCGCCGGCGCCGTCGACCGGGTTCACGACGCAGTACATCAACAGCGGCTCGCTCTACAAGTCCGGGACCGAGCTCGGTCTCACCGCGCAGCCGGTGCAGGCGCGGAAGTTCAGCTGGACCACGCGCCTGACGTTCGCGACGGTCAACAGCCGCGTGACCAGCCTGGGCGGGCTCCCGTGCTTCACGGTCGGGTACTTCGGCTTCGGCGATCCGTACGTCTGCGACGGCAAGGGCGGGACGAGCACTTCGGGGACGGGGTACTCGGTCACGACGATCCGCACGCCCAATGGCGGCGCCACCCCGAGCGGCTACACGTACTACGAAAGCCTGCCGCGCTTCCAGTCCGGCTTCTCGAACGACTTCACCTTCGGACCGGTGCGGTTCTCGGGGCTGCTCGACTGGCGCTACGGCGGCTACGCGGAGAACCTGACGCAGGCATACCTGGACGGAACGGGCGCGGACGGCACCGGGCTTGGAGCCGACACGGTGGCGAACAACAAGCGCGTGGCGGCGTTGAACAACGGCGACTATCGCCCGTACACGCAGCGCACGACGTTCGTGAAGCTTCGGGAACTCAACCTGTCGTACCAGCTGCCGAGCGCGCTCACGCAGCGCTACCTCGGAAACCACGCGCGCGACGTGCGGCTCGAGGTCGCGGGGCGCAACCTGTATACGTGGTCGCCTTACGGTGGGTACGACCCCGAGGTCTCGAACTTCTCGAACGTGAACCTCGGTCGCGGGCAGGACGTCACGCCGTACCCGCCCGCGCGGAGCTTCTTCTTCTCGGTCGTGGCCAACTTCTGACGGCTCAGCCTCATCGACATGCGTATTTCTCTCAAGCGCGCGCTCGGCGGCGCCGCGGCCATCATGGCCGCGGCGTTGGCCGGAGCCTGCGGTGATCCGACGGCGGTTCCGAACCTCAACAGCACGCCGTCCACCCTGATTTCGGGCGGCCTGACCCCGCAGA
>DASWUT010000048.1:0-4155 GCA_036401455.1 Gemmatirosa sp.
CCAGCCCCCCACCGCGCAGCACCACGCCTCGCCCCGCGAGCCAGTCGTGCATCATCTCGGGGGAGATGCGGCCGGGGGTGATGACCTGCCCCGTCTTGCGATTGCGCTTGCCCGCCGCGGCGGTGCGCGACATGACCCGCCCCGCCCCGTGCACGGTCGAGTAGAGCGCGCCGCGCTGCGCCGCCGCTGCGGGCTCGTCCGCCCCGGCGGCGCCGCGCACGATCACCGCGTCGTCGCCCATCGAGCCGCCGACGAAGCCCAACTGCCCGGGGAATGCCGGCGTTGCACCCTTGCGGACGACGACCACGGGCTCGCTGCCATCACCCACGTCGTGCTCTTCACGCCACGCGAAGTTGTGGTGGTTGTGCACGAGCTCGACCTCGTGCGCGCCCAACAGGGCGACGACCTTGCGCGCGACCCACTCGCGCCCCGCGTACGCGTAGCGTCCGGCGAGTTCCATCAGATGCCAGTAGTCGTGGCCGATCGGCGCGTCGAGATCGAGCAGCACCTCGCGCTCCGGGGCGCGCTCGCCCCAGCGCTTGCCCTGCCCGAGGGCGAGAAAGCCCGACGCGATCGTGTGGCCGAAGCCGCGGCTACCGAAGTGCACGCCGACCCAGAGCGTGCCCGTCTCGTCGGCGAACACGTCGACGTAGTGATTGCCGCTGCCCACGGTGCCGAGCTGCACGCGCGCCTTCTGCTTGAGTGCGGCCTGCTCCTTCTTGCTGCCCGGCACGCCGCGCCACGCCGGGTCGGCGAACAGCGGGTCGTCGACGGGTGCGTCGTCCGCCGAGTTCTTGCGCCCGATCCCGAAGCTCACCTCGGCGTGGATCGCGTCGGCGAGTTCGGAGAGCGCGGCATGCTGCGCGTCGGGGGTGTCGCCGAGGTCGGTGAGCGTATGGTCGGTGCGGATCGCCGCGTTGCCACACGCGATGTCGAAGCCGACGCCGACGACCGAGACCTGTTCGCGGTAGGCCGCGACGCCACCGATGGGCATGACGTAACCGACGTGCCCGTCGGCCATGAGGGCCGCGTCGGCGGCGCGCGAGCGGACGTCGGCGAGTTGGGCGAGCGTCGCCGCGTCGTGCTGGCCGAAGATCTTCATCGAAGTCAGGGGTGAGAGTGACGGCAGACGAAGGGCGGTGCAAGGTCGCCGCCGCACGAGCGCCCGGGCCCGCGTACGTTGCGCGCATGACGTTCGATCAGCCTGCCTCCGCGACCGGCGCCAGCGTCGGCACGACGTTCGACGCCGCGCGCCTGCTCGCCGCGGTCGACTTCGCCGCGGCGCGCCACCGCTACCAGCGCCGCAAGGACGGCGAGGGCTCGCCATACATCAACCACTGCGTCGCGGTCGCGACCGTGCTCGCCACCGTCGGTGGGGTGACCGACGTCGACACGCTCGCCGCGGCGCTGCTGCACGACACGGTCGAGGACACCGGCACCACGCCCGACGAGCTCGAGCACGCGTTTGGCCTGGCGGTGAGCGGGATCGTCGCCGAGGTCACCGACGACAAGTCGCTGCCGAAGAGCGAACGCAAGCGTCTGCAGATCGTGCACGCGCGCACCGCCTCGCGCGCGGCCAGGCTCGTCAAGCTCGGCGACAAGATCTGCAACGTGCGCGACGTCACCCATGCGCCGCCGGCCGGGTGGTCGGACGAGCGGCGCCTCGCCTACCTGCGCTGGAGCGCGGAGGTGGTCGACGGGTGCCGAGGGACCAACGCGGCGCTCGAGGCGGAGTTCGATCGGCTGCTCGCGGAAGGACTCATCGCGCTGGGTGCGCCATCCGGCGCGTAGCAGTCGCACGTAGCAGTCTGACGGGCGAATCGGCGCGCGGCGTTGCTCGCGGCGCCCAGTTTGCCGTAGCCCCGCGCTCCCCAGGCTCGTGCACTCGCACCCACGGAGCATCTGATGGCTACCACGACTTCTTCCAACCGTCCGCTCGCCGTCGTCACCGGCGCCTCGAGCGGGATCGGGCTCGAACTCGCCAAGCAGTTCGTCGCGCACGGTTACGACCTCGTCATCGCCGCGGAAGACGCGGGGATCGAGGAGGCCGCGGCCGAGCTGCGCGCGGCTGGCGCGACGGTCGAGCCCGTGCAGGTCGACCTCGCCACGCGCGACGGCGTGGAGCGCTTCGCCGGTCGCTTCGCCGCGGACGGCCGCGCGCCGGACGCGATCGCGCTCAACGCCGGCGTCGGGCTCGGCGGCGCGTTTCTCGACCAGGACCTCGACCGCGTGTTCGAGATCATCGACCTGAACGTGCGCTCGACGGTACACCTCGCCTACCGCCTGCTGCCGGGGATGGTCGCGCGCGGCGAGGGAAAGGTGCTCTTCACGTCGTCGATCGCCGCGCTCATGCCGGGCTCGTTCCAGGCCGTGTACAACGCGTCGAAGGCGTTCGTCCAGAGTTTCTCGGAGGCGATCCGCAACGAGTTGAAGGACACGGGCGTGACCGTGACCGCGCTGCAGCCGGGCGCGACGGAGACGAACTTCTTTCACCGCGCCGACATGGAAGACACGAAGATCGGCAGCTCGAGCAAGGACGACGCGGCCGAGGTCGCGCGGATGGGCTTCGAGGCGATGATGGCCGGCAAGGACCACGTGATCGCCGAGTCGCTGAAGACGAAGGTGCAGGGCGCGCTGGCGAACCTCGTCCCCGAGGCGCTGAAGGCGGAGCAGCACCGCAAGATGGCGGAGCCCGGGTCGGCGTCGAAGTAAGGCGCTCCCGCGGGGAGGTCCCCCGATCCGCGTTAGGCTGCCGGCCCCGCGTCCTCTCCGGACGCGGGGCCGGCGTGCGTCTGGGATGTGTGCGGTGACGGGAGGAATGGCCGCCGCGGCTCGGCGTACTGCCGGAGGGCGGGCACCGAGACGAGCTCGCGCTCGGGCCAGCGGAGCGCGGTGAGTCGCCCACCGAACACGCAGCCGGTGTCGATGTCGATCGTCTCGTTGAGCCACACGGGCGTGGCGACGGGCGTGTGGCCGTAGACGACGGCCGCGCGGCCGCGGTAGTCCGCGGCCCACGCGTAGCGGACCGGGAGGCCGAACTCGTCGCTCTCGCCGGTCGTCTGCCCGTAGAGCGCGAACGCGCGCACCTTGCCCGAGCTGCGCCCCTGCAGCTCGGCCGTGAGGCCGGCGTGCGCGACGACGAGTCGGCCGCCATCGAGCACGTAGTGGCTCGGCAGGGTGTCGACGAACTCCACGATGCGCGCGCGCAGCGCGGGCGTCGTCGCGTCGAGCTGTTCGAGCGACTGGGCGAGCCCGTGCGTGCGTTGCACGGTCTGGCCGCGTAAGGCCTTCAGGAGCTTGACGTCGTGGTTGCCGGGAACGGCGAGCGCGGTGCGCGCGGCGACCATCCCGATCGCGATGCGGAACGCGTCGGGCACGCGTGGGCCGCGGTCGGCGAGGTCGCCGACGAAGACGGCGGTGCGCCCGGCGGGGTGGCGCCACGCGCACACGCCGTCGGAATCCGCATCGGCGTCGGGCAGGTAGCCCAGTCGAGCGAGCAGTGCCTCGAACTCGTCGGCGCATCCGTGGACGTCACCGATGATGTCGAACGGGCCGTGGTCGCCGGTACGGTTGCTCGCGAGCGGCTGGCGGACGACGGTCGCGGCGGCGATGGCATCCTCGTCGTACAGCAGGTACACCGCGGCGAACCCCTCGCGCGGCAGGCCGGGGAGGGCGCGGCGCAGTTGGGCGTGCTGGTGCGCGACGACGTGCACGCCGACCTGCCGGTCGACGCGCGCCGCGTTGCGCGCCTGGCAGACGCGCTCGGGGAGATCGAGCACGATCGCGACGGCCGGTACGTGGTGGCGACGCGCGAGGGCGAGGAGCGGGCGGCGCGCCTCGGGCTGCACGTTGGTCGCGTCGACGACGGTGAGCAGACCGCGGGCGAGGCGCAGGGCGACGACGTGGTGCAGCAGGGCGAACGCGTCGGCCGTGCTCGTCTGATCGTTGGGGTCGTTGGCGACCATGCCGCGGCACGCGTCGGACGACACGGCCTCGTAGGGGCCGAAGTGGGCGCGGGCGAAGGTACTCTTGCCGCTGCCGGCCGCGCCGACGAGGAGGACGAGCGCGAGCTCGGGAACGTCGAGACGGGGCGTGCGCGGGGGCATGGTCGGACGCGCGGGCGGGGCCCGGGCGAGTTAGGCCCGGGCCCCGCTC
>DASWUT010000049.1:0-4818 GCA_036401455.1 Gemmatirosa sp.
CGGGCACGCCGTACGCGGCGGCGACGGCGCGCGACTTGTCGGCATTGCCGCTCACGAGCCCGGTCACGCGCAGATGCTGCGTGCGTGCGATGCGCGGCAGGATCTGGCCGAGCGCGTAGTTGCCGAGCCCGACGACGGCGATGCCGAGTCGCTGGGCCGGTGGGTCGCCGAGGTTGGCGGAGGCTGGCATCGGGCGGCCGACGGCGCGCGGCGGCACGGAGGCGGGGGGCGGGGATGGCGCGGCGGGCGGGGATGGCGCGGCGGGCGGCTGGGCCGCCGCGCCCCCCACCAGGCCGATGGCGCCGGCGAGCGGAAGGGCGGCGAGGCCGGCGCCGGCCGCCGTGACGAAGGTGCGGCGCGTGAGCGGCGGGCCGCTCGGGTCGGGCGCGTCGACGGGCGGGTCCACGGGCGTGTCCATCGATCCGGGGGTACGGGGGCGCGCGCCTAACAGAATGCGGCCGGCGCGCGGGGCGGCGGGCGACCGGCGCAAGCCCCGTTCCTGGCGCGGATGACGCGCCGGGCTCGCTGCGGGTTCGTGGCCCGGCGTATGCCCGGACGACCGGGCGGCCCAACCCGAGCGGCCGGCGGCGCCTGCCCGCCGCACCGCTGCGTGTGCCTTCCCCGTGCGCCCCGTACCCGTCATGTCCACGTTCAACGCGAGGCCCGGGACCGAGTCCGGGGAATCGCTCTCCACGGCCACCCGCCGCGAGTACCTCGGCCAGACCGTCCTCAGCGGAGGCACGGCGTCCGACGGCAGCGGGACCGACGGGAACGGCGCCGCAGCCGGCGGCGTGCTGGGCGTCTCGACGGTCGACGTACTGCGCGCCACGGCGGCCGCTCCCGACGCCCCGGCGGAGCGCCCGCGCGAGGTCGAGGTGCGACTGCACGTGAACGGACGCGAGATGCCCGTCGTCGTCGACACGCGCACCAGCCTGCTCGACGCGCTACGCGAGCGTTTGCAGCTGACGGGAAGCAAGAAGGGGTGCGACCACGGCCAGTGCGGCGCCTGCACGGTGCTCCTCGACGGCCGGCGCGTGAACAGCTGCCTCGCGCTCGCCGTCGCGGTCGAGGGGGACGAGATCGTGACGATCGAGGGGCTGGCCAACGGCGACGCACTGCACCCGATGCAGCAGGCGTTCATCACGCACGATGGTTTTCAGTGCGGCTACTGCACGCCCGGGCAGATCTGCTCCGCGGTCGCGATGCTCGACGAGGTGCGCGCGGGGTGGCCGAGCTACGTCACCCCCGACGTGGCCGACACCGTCACGCTTCAGACACTGAGCGACGAGGAGCTGCGCGAGCGGATGAGCGGCAACCTGTGTCGCTGCGGCGCGTACGCGGGGATCCTCGCCGCGATCCGCGACGCGGGTCACATCGCATGAATCCCTTCGACTACGAACGCGCGACGAGCGTGGCGGGGGTGGTCGAGACGCTCGTCGCCGACCCGCACGCGCACATCCTCGCCGGCGGCACCAACCTCGTCGACCTCATGAAGGCCGGCGTCGAGCGACCGCGCCGGCTGGTCGACATCACGCGCCTGCCTGGGTTGGGCACGATCGACGAGCTGCCCGACGGCGGGCTTCGCGTCGGCGCGCTCGTCCTCAACAACGACCTCGCCGCCGACGCGCGCGTGCGCGAGCGGTACCCGCTGCTGGCCGAGGCGCTGCTCGCGGCGGCGTCGCCGCAGCTGCGCAACCGGGCGACGACGGCCGGCAACATGCTGCAGCGCACGCGCTGTTCGTGGTTCTACGACCCGTCCACCCCGTGCAACAAGCGCCAGCCGGGCTCGGGCTGTTCGGCCATCGGCGGCGGGTACAATCGCTATCACGCCATCCTCGGCTGGAGCGAGCACTGCATCGCGGTGAACGCATCGGACATGGCGGTGGCGATGGCCGCGCTCGACGCGGTCGTGGTGACGGTGGGGCCCGACGGTGAGCGGCGGATCTCGTTCGTCGACTTCCACACACTGCCGGGCGAGCACCCGGAGCGCGACCACGTGCTCGCGCGCGGCGAGGTGATCACCGCGGTCGAGCTGCCTGCCGCCGCGGCGGGGCGCCGCGCGCGCTACGTGAAGGTGCGCGACCGGGCGTCGTACGCGTTCGCGGTGGTCTCGGTGGCGGCAGAGGTGGAGCTGGACGGAGAGTCCGCGGACGGTGGCACCGTGAGGAGCGCGCGCATCGCGTTAGGCGGCGTGGCGCACAAGCCGTGGCGCGCCGCGGAGGCCGAACGCGTGCTCGCCGGGGCGCCGGCGACGCGCGCGGTGTTCGAGCAGGCCGCGGACGCCGCGCTGGCGGACGCGCGGCCGGGCGGGGACAACGCGTTCAAGATCCCCCTCATGCGGCGCACGCTCGTGCGCGCGCTCGTCGACCTGACGACGGACCCCACCGCGCCACGCGCCTGACGATGCCGCCCAACAGCATCAGCCTCACGCCGCGCGATCACGACGGCGCGGTCGGCGCCGCGGTCGACCGCGTCGACGGCCACGACAAGGTCACCGGTGTCGCGCGCTACTCGGCCGAGTTCCCGATCGACGGTCTGCTGTACGGCATGACGGTCGAGAGCAAGATCGCGCGGGGGCGACTGGCCGGCATCGACGCGTCGGCGGCCGAGCGTGCGCCGGGCGTGGTGCGCGTGTTCACGCACGAGAACGCGCGCACGATGCACCGCACCAAGCCCGACCCGTCGGAGCAGCGCTACAAGCGCCCGGTGCCCGCGCTGCAGGGCCGCGACGTGCCGTTCAACGGTGCGTACGTCGCGCTCGTCGTCGCGCGCACGTTCGAGGAGGCGCGGCACGCCTCGGACCTCGTCGCCGTCGAGTACGAGGCCGAGGACCCGCGCCTCGACTTCCGCGGCTCGCTCGGCGAGGCCAAGGAGCCCGAGTCGATGCTCGGCGAGCCGCCGAAGCCGGACACGTCGCACGGGCACTTCGCGTCGGCGTTCGAGGCCGCGCCGGTCACGCTCGACGCCACCTACGAGACGCCCTACGAGCACAACAACCCGATCGAGCCGCACGCGACGATCGCCGTGTGGGACGACGACAGCGAGCGCCTCACGCTCTACGACGCGACGCAGAGCGCCGACAACACGCGCGCCGCGGTAGCCCAGACGTTCGGGTTGAAAGAGGCCCAGGTGCGCATCGTCTGCAAGTTCATCGGCGGCGGGTTCGGGTCGAAGGGGCAGACGTGGGGGCACGCCACGCTCGCCGCGATGGCGGCGATGGAGCTGAAGCGGCCGGTGAAGGTGGTCGTCGGGCGCCGCGAGATGTTCATGACCACGGGGCACCGCCCGGGCACGATCCAGCGCGTGCGGCTGGGCGCGGAGCGGGACGGGCGGATCACGGCGGTCGCGCACGACAGCTTCCTGCAGAACTCCTCGATCGACGAGTACTGCGAGGCGGTGGGCTCGACGACGCGGGTGATGTACGCCGGAGACCACCGGCAGACGACGCACCGCGTGGTGCCCCTCGACCTGCCGACGCCCAACATCATGCGCGCGCCGGGCGAGGCGCCGGGCAGCTTCGCGCTCGAGAGCGCGATGGACGAGCTGGCGGTCACGTTAGGCATGGACCCGATCGCACTGCGCGTGCGGAACGAGCCCGACAAGGACCCCGAGAGCGGGCACCCGTTCTCGAGCCGGTCGCTCGTCGAGTGCCTGCGCGTCGGGGCCGAGCGCTTCGGGTGGGCGCGGCGCGACCCGCGGCCGCGCTCGATGCGTGAGGGGCGGACGCTGATCGGCTACGGGATGGCCGCGGCGACGTACCCCGCGCGCACGCAGCCGTCCGAGGCGACGGTCACGGTGAACGTGGACGGGCGCGCGCACGTGCGCACGGCGGCCACCGACATCGGCACGGGCACCTGGACCGTGCTGCCGCAGGTCGCGGCCGACGCGTTGGGCTTTCCGATCGATCGGGTGACGATCGAGATCGGCGACTCCGACCTGCCCAAGAGCGCGGGCTCGGGCGGGTCGCGGGCGGCGTCGAGCAACGCATCCGCGGTGCACGACGCGTGCACGACGATGCGCGAGCAACTGGCCGCGATGGCGCGGCACGACGCGCGGTCGCCGCTCCACCACGAGCCGCTGAACCAGATCCGGTTCCGCGACGGGCGGGTCGAGCACGCCGGGGATCCGTCGCGCGGCGAGCCGGTCACCGCGCTGTTCGCGCGCAACGTGGGATCGTTCCCGCTGCAAACGCACGGTGCGCTCGGCTGGCGGCTGTCGTCGCGCACGCACGCGATGCACGCCTTCGGCGCGCAGTTCGCCGAGGTGGGCGTGGACGAGGACACCGGGGTGGTGCGGCTGCGCCGGATGTTCGGCGTGTTCGCCTGCGGGCGCATCCTCAACGCCAAGACCGCGACGTCGCAGCTGCTCGGCGCGATGATCATGGGCGCGGGGATGGCGCTCATGGAGGAGTCGTACGTCGACGCGCGGTTCGGGCACTTCGTCAACCACGACCTCGCGGACTATCACGTCCCCGTGCAGCTCGACATCGCGGCGATCGACGCCTGCTTCCTGCCCGAGCACGACGACAAGGTGAACCCGATGGGAACCAAGGGCGTCGGCGAGATCGGCATCGTCGGGCCCGCGGCGGCGATCGCGAACGCGGTGTACCACGCGACCGGCGTGCGCGTGCGCGAGCTGCCGATCACGATGGACAAGGTGCTGGCCGGGTGGTAGCGCGCCCGCGTGCCGGCGTGGAACCGGGGCCGTCCCGAGCGCGCTGAATCGGGGCGGGAGCGTCGGTCGTTCCCGCCCTCTGCTCGCGATCTGGTCTACGACGTGCAGGGCGCAGCAGGTCCCTCCCGTTCTGCGCGCTCTCTG
>DASWUT010000050.1:0-13287 GCA_036401455.1 Gemmatirosa sp.
ACGACGCGCTCGCCCGCCAGCCGCGCGCGCTCATCGGCTACTCCGACATCACGGCGCTGCACTGTGCGGTGGCCGCGCGCGTCCCCGGGCTCGTCACCTTTCACGGCCCGACGGCCCGCGCGGCGCTGCCGCCGTTCTCGCGCGCGTCGCTCCTGCGCGCGGTGGGCGGCGCGGTGGGCGGCGTGGTGGGCGGCGTGGTGGGCGAGACACGCGGCGATCCCTGCGGTGTGGCGGACGGTGCCCACGCGCTCCGGTCGGGGCGCGCGACGGGACGGCTCGCCGGCGGCAACCTCGCGCTGCTCGCCGCGCTCGCCGGCACTCCGTACGCGCCGCGGTTCGCCGGCGCGGTCGTCGTCCTCGAGGACGTGAACGAACCCGTCTACCGCGTCGATCGGATGCTCCGGCAGCTCTGGCTCGCGGGCGCGTTCGCGGAGTGCCGCGCGCTCCTCTTCGGCCACTGCACCAGCTGCCCCGAACCGTGCGACGACGACGGGCGGCGCCCGCTCGCCGACGTGGTGCGCGAGATCGCCGACGCGGCTGGGGTGCCCGCCGCCGTCGGGATCCCGGTCGGCCACGTCGACGAGCAATGGACGCTCCCACTCGGCGCGTCCGCCGACGTCGTCGTGGACGACGCGGGATGCACGGTGCGCGTCGCCTGGCCCGCGCGTGGCACGTCGACGAGCGACTGACCGAGCGTCGTCCTCGCGTCGTTAGACTCCCGCGCCCTCGGGGGTCCACCCGGCCGTCGCGAACCGCTTTCATCCACCGTCGTCCACGGGCACACGGATCGCCCAACGGCACGTCGTCCGACCCCGCACCCAGACCACCGATGAAAACCGCCGCCGACCTCATCGCCGCCGCGAAAGCGCGCGTTCGCGAAGTCACTCCCGCCGACGTGCTCGCGATGCGCGAGCGCGGCGAGCCCGTGACGCTGCTCGATGTACGCGAGCCCAACGAGTGGGCGATGGGACGCGTCCCGGGCGCGCTGCCGATCGCGCGCGGGGTGCTCGAGTTCTCGGTCGAGGCGCGCGTGCCGCGTGACGCGCGCGTCGTCGTCTACTGCGCGAGCGGCGGCCGGTCGGCGCTCGCCGCCGAAACGCTCGCACAGATGGGGTACACCGACGTCGCGTCGATGCGCGACGGTATCCGCGGGTGGGCGGACGCGGGGGGCGACGTCGAGGCCTGAACGGGCCGCCTGAACGCGCCGCCTGAACGGGCCGGCGACCCGACCGGCGTGCGTCCGCTCGACGCCGCGCTCGCGCACCCGGCCGTCCGCGCGCTGGCCGACGCGCTCGCGCTTCGACCCGGCGCCGTCGCGACCGTCGCGCCGCACGACCCGACGCCGCGACGCGCGGCGGTCGCGGCGGTGCTGCGAGTCGCACCAGGCGATGCGGACCCGTCGCTCCTCTTCGTCCGACGGGCCGAATATCCGGGCGACCCATGGAGCGGGCACGTCGCCTTCCCCGGCGGGCGCGCGGAGCTGGGCGACGCGACGCCGTGGGATACCGCCGCGCGCGAGACGTGGGAAGAGACCGGACTCGATCTGCGCCGCGACGCGCACGTGCTCGGCGCGCTCGACGAACTCTACCCGCGCACGCCGACGCTGCCGCCGATCATCGTCCGGCCGTATGTCGCCGTCACGGGCGCCGCCGCGCCGCTCCACCTCAGCGCCGAGCTCGCCGCGGCGTTCTGGGTGCCGCTCCCCGAGCTGCGCGACCCCGCGGCCGACCGGATCTCGACGGTCGTCGTCCGCGGTCGCCCGATCGCGGTCCCGAGCCTGGTGTACGGCGCGCACACCATATGGGGAATGACCGAGCGCGTCGTCCGACAGCTGCTGACGCTGCTCGGCTGACCGCGGCAGGCCACGGCCGCGCGCCGCAGCGCGCGGTCCGTGACGCGAGTCGCACGATGCGCGAACTCCGTCCGGAACCGGCTGGTCCGCGTGCGACATTATCAGGGTCGGGCGGCCGGTGCTCGGCACGCCGCCGAGTCCGCGCGCCCGCGTCCCCGAGTTCCCATGTCGTTCCGGTCGGACCTGCTCCGCCGCGCGCGCGCGTGTTGCGCGCGTGCCCTCCTCCCCGCCGCGCTCGCCGGCGCGGTGGCCCTCCTGCCCGCGTGTTCGGACCGAAGCGCCGGACCGGCCACCGCGCCCGCGCCCGCGGCACTGCTTCCCCACGACGCCGGAGCCGGCGGCACCAGCACCGTCGCCGTCCAGGTGCCCGCGTCGATGCGCAACGCGCCGTTCGACGTCACGCGCACGCTCACCGTGCCGTCCGGGTACGGCATCTCGGTGTACGCGCGCGTCGGCGGCGCACGGTTCATGGCGATCACGCCTAACGGTGACCTGCTCGTCTCCAACCCGGGTGCCGGGTCCGTCTACCGCGTGCGGCCGGGCGCGAACGGCGCCGATCCGTCGGTGACGACCTGGGCGTCGGGGCTCAACCAGCCGCACGACATCGTCTTCCACGCGATCGGCGGGACGATGTACGTCTACGTCGCGGAAACCGACAAGATCGGCCGCTACGTCTGGGACGCGACGAGCGCGACGGCGCAGAACCACCAGGTGCTCATCACCGGCCTGCCCAACGTCAGCGACACCGCGCTCCACGGTGCGTACGCGCACCAGCTCAAGAACATCGCGCTCGGCCCCGACGACAAGCTGTACGTGTCGATCGCCTCGTCGTGCAACGCGTGCGTCGAGGATACGCAGAGCAACCCGCTGCGCGGCGCGATCTACGTCTACAACGCGGACGGGACCAACCGGCAGCTGTTCGCGCGCGGCATCCGCAACGCGGAAGGCCTCGCCTTCGTGCCGGGAACGAACACGCTGTGGGCCGTGGTGAACAACCGCGACAACACCGCGTACCCGTTCCACCAGGGGTTCAACGGCGATGCCACCGACGACTACGGAAAGGTCATCCCGGCCTACGTCGACAACCACCCGCCCGACGAGTTCATCCACGTGACGAGCGGGGCCAACTTCGGGT
The DNA here is from genome assembly GCA_036401455.1 of Gemmatirosa sp. Classification (GTDB taxonomy): domain Bacteria; phylum Gemmatimonadota; class Gemmatimonadetes; order Gemmatimonadales; family Gemmatimonadaceae; genus BPUI01. The sequence continues at coordinate 2,988 of DASWUT010000050.1, forward strand.
GGCCCTTCTGCAACCCGGATCCGGATGCGGGGCTCGACAACATGCCGTTCGACCGCGACGTGCAGTACAACGCAGACGGCAGTCGTCTCGACTGCGCGAATGCGGCGACGCGGGTCAACAAGGGAATCCAGGCGCACTCCGCGGCGCTCGATCTGTTGTTCCTGACCGGCACGAAGGCGCCGACGGCGCTGCAGGGCGGGGTCGCGGTGACGCTGCACGGGTCGTGGAACCGCACGACGCCGACCGGCTACAAGGTCGTCTGGTTCCCGACCGATCCGTCCACCGGGACGCCCGGCGGGCAGGAGGACCTCGTCACGGGGTGGCTCGTCGGCGGCTCGGCGTGGGGGCGGCCGGTCGGTCTCGCGGTCGACACCGCGGGCGGCGTGCTCATCTCCGACGACAACAGCGGGACGATCTACCGCCTGGCGCCACTCGCGACGGCGGCGGCGTCCGAGCTAATCGGGCAGCAGTCCGGCCTCTGCCTCGACGCGAGCGGCGGCGCGCAGACCGCGGGCACGCACGCGATCGTCTACACCTGCCACGCGGGCACCAATCAGGAATGGGCGCTTCCGGCGAGCGGCGCGACGGGGCCGATCCACGTCTACGGTACGATGTGCCTCGACGACTTCGGCGGCGCCGGCAAGAACGGCGACACGATCGGGATCTACACGTGCAACGGGCAGCCGAACCAGAACTGGACGCTGACCGCCGCGGGCGAGCTCCGCGGGATCAACAACAAGTGCATCGACGTGGCAGGCCAACACACCACGCCCGGGACCGCGGTGATCCTCTACACGTGCAACGGGCAGACGAACCAGAAGTGGAAGCCGCAGCCGTGACGTGACCGGCGGCGCGGGACGCGCCACAGCGCGCCCCGCGCCGCGCCCGGGCGCCGTAGTTTGCGGGGGTGAACCCGCCGCCCGGTCATGACCTGCAGTCGCGCCCGACGCGTGCCGCGCCGGAGGCGCCGGAGGTCTCGCAGCCGGAGGGCTCGCAGCCGGAGGTCTCGGCGTCCGAGTCCGGCTGGCGTCGCGCGCGCCTCACGCCGTCGCTCGAAGAGGCGTACCGCTCGATCCCGGTCGTCGGGACGACGTGGTTCCGGAAGCTGCTCGCCTTCGCCGGCCCCGGGTACCTGGTGGCCGTGGGGTACATGGACCCGGGCAACTGGGCGACGGACCTCGCCGGCGGTTCGCGCTTCGGCTATACGCTGCTCTCGGTCGTCCTGCTGTCCAATCTCATGGCGGTGCTCCTTCAGGGGCTCGCCTCCAAGCTCGGCATCGTCACCGGGCGCGACCTCGCGCAGGCGTGCCGCGATCACTACTCTCGGCCGACATCGATCACCCTCTGGGTGCTGGCGGAGATCGCGATCGCGGCATGCGACCTCGCCGAGGTGATCGGGTCGGCGATCGCGCTCAACCTGCTGTTCCGCCTGCCGATCACGTTAGGCATCCTCGTCACCGCGGGCGATGTGTTGCTCGTGCTGGGGCTGCAGCATCGCGGGTTCCGCTGGCTCGAGGCGGTGGTCGTCGCGCTCGTCGCGACGGTCGGGATCTGCTTCGTCTACGTGCTGCTCGCGAGCCGCCCGGACTGGGCCGCGGTGGCGCACGGCTTCGTGCCGGCGCCCGAGGTGCTTCGCAATCCCGAGATGCTCTACATCGCGGTCAGCATCCTTGGCGCGACTGTGATGCCCCACAACCTGTACCTGCACTCGAGCATCGTCCAGACGCGCAAGTACGCGCAGACCGCCGCGGGGCGGCGCGAGGCGGTGCGCTACGCCTTTGCCGACTCGACGATCGCGCTCACGGCCGCGCTGTTCATCAACGCGGCGATTCTCGTCGTCGCGGCGGCCACGTTCCACCGCGCGGGCTACACGCAAGTCGCCGAGATCCAGGACGCGCATCGGCTCCTCACCCCCCTGCTCGGTGCGTCGGGGGCGAGCGTCGCGTTCGCGCTCGCGCTGCTTGCCAGCGGACAGAATTCGACGCTTACCGGCACGCTCGCCGGGCAGATCGTGATGGAGGGGTTCCTCGACGTGCGGCTCCGGCCGTGGGTCAGGCGCCTGATCACGCGCGGGCTGGCGATCGTGCCGGCCGTCGTCGTCAGCATCGTCGCCGGCGAGCGCGGCACGGCGCGGCTCCTCGTGCTGAGCCAGGTCGTGCTCTCGCTCCAGCTCTCGTTCGCGGTCGTGCCGCTCGTTCGCTTCACGAGCGACCGCGCGAAGATGGGCCGGTTCGTCAACGCGCGGTGGCTCGTCGCGACGGCGTGGGCGACGGCGTTCGTGATCGCCGCGCTCAACGCGTGGCTGCTCGTCCAGACCGCGCGCGAGTGGTTCGCGTGATGCCCGCGGTTACCTCGCGCCGGTGATGGCGGTGTACGCGCGGATCCTCGTGCCCCTCGAGCACTCGTACGCCGACGAGGCGATCCTCGCCCACGTGCGGCCGCTCGCGCGGCTGTGCGGCGCGTCGCTCGTGCTCATGCACGTGGCCGACGGCTGGGCGGCGCGGCACCTGAAGACCCTCGCGCTCGCCGAAAGCGAGGAGCTGCGCGCCGACCGCGAGTACCTCGAAGGGCTCTGCACGACGCTCGCCACCGAAGGGTTCGAGGCCGAGGCGCTGCTCGGGGCGGGCGATCCGGCAGGGGAGATCGTCGCCGCGGCGGTACGCGAGCGGTGCGACCTGATCGCGATGGCGACGCACGGACATCGGTTCCTGGCCGACGTCGTCTACGGAAGCGTGGCCGAGGAGGTGCGGCACCAGAGCCGCGTGCCGGTGCTCCTCGTGCGCGGCGAGCGGCGGGCGCAGCCGCGCGGCTGAGCGACTCGTCGCGACCCGAATCGGTTGCGGCGCGGATGCGCGGGGGCGCGCGCGACAGTCGGAACGCTCTTTGCCCTCCGACGCCGCGACACCTGCGACTGACCCGATCGGAACCGCCGAGGATTCTGTGGCCACCCGTCCTGCCGTAGTGATCGACCCGGAAGCGGGCATTCCCGACCTGATTCGCCGCCTCGTCGACGACTCGAAGCGGCTCGCGCAAGATGAAGTGCAGCTCGCCCGGCTCGAGATTCGCGAGCGCGCGCACGACGCCACGCGCGGTGGGATCTGGCTCGGGATCGCGTTCGGCGCGGGCGTCGTCGCGCTCATCGCGCTGACGGTGTTCCTCGCGGCGCTCATCGGGCGCGCGCTGAACTTTCACTACTGGGCCGGGACGCTGATCACCGCAGTCCTCGAGCTGGGTATCGGCGCGTTCCTCGTCATGCGCGGGCTCGCGACGCTCAAGAAGCAGTCGTTCACGCTCCCCGAGACGCGCAAGGAAGCGTCGGCGACGGCGAAGTGGGCCAAGTCGACGGGTGCGGCCGTCGCAGCCGACGTGCGGGACCCGGAGCGGGTGCTCACCGGAGAGCCGGGCGGCGCGGTCGCGGCCGCCGTTGGCGCCGGCCGGAGCGATGGGGTGAGCCGCGCGGACGGTACGCGCGGTCGCCTCGAGATCCCGATCGCGCGGCGGGACTGATCGCACCGCGCCCGCGGCGCGCCGGCGGCGCGGCGCTGCTCGTCGCGCTCGCCAGCGTCGCGGCGGGCGCGCAGATCGACACCGCGCGCCCGCCCCAACCGGCGCGCACGATCGCCGTCGACGAGCGACTGCGCGCCGACGCCGGACTCCGGATCGGCGACACCGTTCTGCTCACGGCGCGCGCCGGCGACACGGCCCACGCGGCGCGCGCGATCGTGACCGCCTTCGTCCGCCGCGGTGCCGACCCGAGCGAGGTCGCACGCAGCGAGTACCGAGTGCGCCTCCACCTGGACCAGCTGCAGGACGTGGCGGGTTACGCGGACCGGGTCGACCGCTTCGCCGTGGGCACGCGCGCGGGCCGGACCGACTCCGCGCTCGCGGCGATCAACGACGCTGCGTTCGGCTTTCGCGCCTACCGCTCGGCCGACGTCGCGGTCGGCACGTCGCGCACCTTCGAGGTGGTACGCCGGTTTCACCGCGCGATCGGCGTGATCACCGTCGTCGCGAGCGCGATGTTCCTGCTCTGCATCCTCGTCCTCAAGGTCGACGAGCGCCGCCGCGACGTTGCGGCGCTCCGGCTCATGGGGCTCTCCCGGCGCACGGTCGTCGGCGCACTCGTCCTCGAGGCCGCGCTCGTCGCCCTGCTCGGCTCCGCGGCCGGACTCGTCATCGGTGCGGTGGCCGCGCGCGTCGTCAACTGGCACTACCAGGCGGCGTTCCGCACGCCGCTCGTCTTCGTGCTCGTCACGCCGGGCGTCGCCCTGTTCGCGACGGGGCTGTCGGTCGCACTCGGCATCGGCGCGGGGTTCCTCGCCGCGCGGCGCCTCGCCGCGGCGGCGCCGCTGACGCTGCTCGGGCGTTAGGCCCTCGACGCGTTCGCCGTGCGCCTCCTCCTCGCCTGGGCGACGCTCGTCCGCAGCCGCACGCGGACCGCGCTGGCCATCGCCGGCGTCGCGGTCGCGGCGGCGCTCCTGCTCGACATGGTGATGCTCGCGGGGGGGATGCGCGACAGCTTCCGCGACCTGCTGCTCGTGCGCGGCTACCAGCTACGGCTCTCGCCCAAGGGCACGCTCCCATTCGACAGCGAGGCCACGGTCGACAGCGCGACGGCGCTCGTCGCCGCGCTCCGTGCCGATCCGCGCATCACCGCGGTGAGCCCGGTGCTCGGCGGGCAGCTCGCCGTGCTTCGCGCGCGCGGCGCGCCGGCCACCGACGCGGGCGCGACCTCGGCGCACGTGACCGCGATTGCGTTAGGCGTGCTGCCGAGCGTGCAGGGCGACTACGAGCGCCGGACCGGCGCGGACCCCGTGCGCCCCGACCAGTTCGTCGCGAACGACGAGTTCCTGCACGCGACCGGCGCCCGGGTCGGCGACACGCTCGACGTCGCGGCCGGGTACGACCCGCAGCTTCGGCAGTACTCCGCCCGCCGCCGCCTCGCGCTCGTCGGCACCGCGCGCTTCTTCTACACCGTCGCCGACCGCCCCGTCGTCGCGCTCCCGCTCGCCACGCTGCAGGCGATGCGCGGCGCAGAGGGTGCGGACCGCGTGAGCGCGCTCATGGCCCGCGTCGCTGACGGCGCCGATGTCGAGGCCGTGCGCGCGAGCGTCGAACGCCGCGTGCCGCGCGTGAGTGCGATCTCGACGGCCACCGCGCTCGCCCAGGTCGAGCAGCGCCTTTCCTACTTCCGCCAGCTCGCCTTCATCCTCGGCGCGATCTCCCTCGTCGTCGGCTTCCTGCTCGTCAGCACGCTCGTCACGGTGAGCGTCAACGAACGCATCGGCGAGATCGCCGTGCTGCGCGCGCTCGGTGTGAGCCGCGCGCACGTCGTCGAACAGGTGGTACTCGAAGGTCTCGCGCTCACCGTCACCGGCACGCTGGTCGGCCTCGCCCTCGGCCTCGTCACGGCCCGTTACCTGAACGCGATCCTCTCCGACTTCCCGGGGCTGCCAGCATCGTTCTCGTTCTTCGTCTTCCGCGCGCGCGACGCGTGGCGCGCGCTCGGGTTGCTCGTCGCGTCCGGCGTGCTCGCGGGCGTGTTCCCGTCGTGGCGCGCCGCGTCGCTCCCCGTCGCGACGACGCTCCGCGAGGAGGCCGTCGGGTGACGAGGACGGAGGACCTCGTCCTCGACGTGCAGGACGCCCGCCGCGACTACACCGTCGGGGCGGAGCCGGTGCACGCGCTCCGCGGCGTCACGTTCGGCGTTGCGCGCGGCGAGTGGGTCGCGGTCGTCGGCCCGTCCGGGTGCGGCAAGTCGACGCTGCTGCACCTGATGGGCGCCGTCGACCGCGCGACCGGCGGGCGCGTCGTGATCGACGGTCGTGACGTCGGTGCGTTAGGCGACCGCGAGGCGACGTCGTTCCGCCTCACGCACGTCGGCTTCGTCTTCCAGCGTTTCTATCTCCTCCCGATGCTCACCGCGCGCGAGAACGTCGAGCTGCCGATGGCCGAGGCGGGCGTTCGTCCGGCGGAACGGCGCGCGCGGGCGCGCGACCTGCTGGGCTACGTCGGGCTCGGCGGGCGCGAGGGGCACCGCCCCTCGCAGCTCTCGGGCGGCGAGCAGCAGCGGGTCGCGATCGCGCGCGCGCTCGCCAACCGTCCCGCCCTCCTGCTCGCCGACGAACCAACGGGGGAACTCGATGCGCGCACCGGGCGCGAGATCATCGGCCTGTTAGGCCGGCTGAACGCGGACGGTACGACGATCGTCGTCGTCACGCACGACGACACGCTCGCCCGCGCGGCGCAGCGGCGGATCCACATGCGCGACGGCGTCGTGGAGCGCGACGAGCGATGATCCCGCTCCTCGCCTTCCGCAATCTTCTGCACCGTCCCTGGCGATCGGCGCTCCTGTTCGCCGGCTACGGCATCGGCGTGGGCGTGATGGTCGTGCTGCTCTCGATCGGCGAGGCGCTCATCGCGCAAGCCTCGCGCGAGCAGCTCGTCGGCGGTGGCCAGGTCACCGTCCTGCCCGAGGGCGTCGATGTCGAGGTGCTCAAGACCGGCGGACTCGGCGGCCTCTACTTCTCGATCCCGAACGCGCGTTTCGTCCAGCTGCAGCTGCTCGGCGCGCCGCGCCTCGCGCCGGACGTGGCGGCCGTCGCGCCGCAGATCGACGGCAAGCTGCTGTACCTGCGCGTGCCCGCGCGCGACGGACGCGCGGGCGCCGAGCTTCCCGTTCGCGCAGCGGGCGAGATCCCGTCGGCGACGCGCGCGGTCGGTGGCCTTCCAGCGATCGACGGCGCGTGGCAGGACGACGACGGCGACCGACGCTGGGTCGCGCCGTCGCTGTTCGAGCTGCGCCACGCGATCGACCACTTCCACCTGCCCCCCGCCAACCTCCCCGCGCGCCCGAGCTACGCCGAGTGGCACTATTTCAACGTGCTCTCGGACGACGGCGCGCGCTGGGCGTTCGTGACGCTGATGGTCGCCGGCGACGTCGGCGCGGCCGACAGCGCGGGGCGCCCGCGGTGGGGCGGTCAGGTGCTCGTCACCGTGCATGCCGCGGGCGGCGCGTCGCGCCGCTACTCGGCCCGCGTCCCGCCCGCGGCGGTCCGCTTCTCGACCCACGACGCCGACCTGCGCATCGGCGACGCGTCGGTGCGCGTGCTGCCCGATGGCCGCTACGCCGTGAGGGCGCAGGCGACCGCCGAAGACGGATCGGGCCAGCACGCCACGGTCGATCTCGTCGTCTCGCCCGCTCCGCGCGCGTACTTCCCGGGCGCGACGCTCGAGAGCGGCGACTTCAGCTCTGGCTATGCGGTGGCGGCGCTCCGGGCGGATGCCGCGGGGGCGATCTGCGCGGCAGGCTGGGGACGCGGCGCGGGCGGGTGCGAACACTACGCGAGCGCGCAGGGCTACCACGACCACAACTGGGGCACGTGGCGCGGCGTGACGTGGGAGTGGGGCGCGGGGCGGGGCGGGGCGTACACGCTGCTCTACGGCCGTGTGCAGCCGCCGGACTCGCTGCGCACGACGACGCCGCTGTTTCTGTACCTCGTCGACTCGCTCGGCTTCCGCGCGCTGTTCCGCCCGCGGACGATCTCGTACGAGGACGGGCGGACCGTGACGGTGAACGGGCGCACGGTGCGCGTGCCGTCGCGCGGCATGATCGAGGACGCGCGCGGGGCCGACACGTTGCGGGTCGAGCTGACCGTCGAGGATGCGACCGCGACGGACACGCGGCTCGGGCTCGTCGAGCGAGGCGAGGCGGAGTATGCGCGCCGCCTCGCGCGCCCGTACTTCGTGCAGATGAAGGGGCGGCTCCGGATCACCGGCCGCGCGGGTGGGCGGCCGATGGCGGGAGAGGGGCGGGGGTTCTTCGAGACGTATCGATAGAGACCGTTAGGCGAACCCCTGCCCACCGCGGCGGGCTTACTCTGGCGCGGTCCGCTGCGTGCCGAACACCGCCGCCGCGAGGCTCAGTCCCATGCCGAGGAGCGCGAGCCAGATCGCCGTGCTCGAGATCGACGCTGCCTTGTCGGCCACCTCGGGCGCCTTCTCACGCACGGTCTCCTGAACGTTCTGCGCCGTCTGCGAGAGCTTGGAGCGGGCGTCGGTCGCGGCCTGGGTGACGCGGTCCGCGAGCTGCTCCGACTCCGCGCGGCTCTTGCCAGTGCGCGCCGAGATGATGTTGACGATGTCGTCGCGGTTGATCGTGCGCGACTTGTCCTGCACGAGGTTGGCGATGTCCTGCGCGGCGGCGCCGTTGTCGGCCGGGCCGTTCGCGGCCACGTTCCCCGCCTGGGCGGCGGTCGCCTTGAGCGAGTCCGGCTGGAGTGCGGGGTTGCCGGTCTGCCGCAGCAACTCGGTGAACTGGTCCTTCAGCGCACCGGAATTGTTGGCCGCCGCGCCCGCCGCGGCGCTCGCACCCGAGCCGACCGCGCTCGCGACGCCCGATGCCGCCGCGCCGCCCACGGTGCCCACCGTCTTCCCGACCACGCTGAACGCACCGCCTAACAGAGTGCCGAGCCCGCTCGTGATGAGATAGAGCGTCAGCAGGGTCGAGAGCGCCCAGAGCAGCGTGCCGTGAAGGAAGCCGTCGACGCGGTTCAGCCGCCCCGCGAGGCGACCGGTCGTGGTGCCGCCGAAGAACAGCGCGAGGAGGAGCGAGATGATCGCCCAGATACCGGCGCCGATCCCGAGGGCCTTCTCGCCGCCCGGGTTGTAGGTGCCGAGCCCGAAGGCAAGGCCGAACAGTGTGAGGACGATCTGCAACGCGGTCGCGATCGCGAGGCCGGCGAACACCGCGCCCCAACTGAGGCGGAACCCCGTATGCGACGTATGCGAACCCGCGACGCGCTCGATGGGGATGTCGGCAGACGCGGCACGCGTCGATCCGAGAGGGCTGGTCATGTCGTTACGTAAAAGTGTGAACACGTGAAGAAGCACGATCGCTACCAGTCAGCAATCGTGCCTCGGATCACACGGTCCAACGGTTATCGCGCGCGAACGCGCCTAACGCCACGGGGGCAGCCGGCCTCAGCCGGCTGCCCCCGTGGTGAACCCGTCGCGTTGGTCAGACGCGGTTGTTGCCCGTCACGTCGTCCTTCAGGTTGCGCGCGGCGTCCTTCGCCTTGTCGAGCAGCCCCTCACCCGAGCGCGTCGTGCCGGTCGCGCTCGTGCTGCTCGTGTTGAGCGAGCCCGTCGTCCCCGCGGCGTACCCGGTCTGCTGATCGAGCCCCTCGGTGACGAGGCGCTCGCGGCGCAGGTCGGCTTCGACCGTCTGGTTGTCGGTCACCTCGCGCGTGCGGACCACGACTTCCTCGGTCGGCACGATGCGCTTCTCGACGACCGCTTCTTCTCGCGTGAGCGGTACGCGGATCGTCTCTTCACCGATCGTCAGGTCGCCGGCATCGGCGGCCGTGAGCGGGCGGCGCTCGACGGTGACCTCATCGCGCGTCAGACCGACCTGCTGCTGTACGCGCTCCGTTTCGACGGTCTTGCGCAGGTTCACTTCGCCGGCCTGCACCTGGCGCTTGCCGACCGCGAGCTGCTCCTCGGCCAGCGTCAGGCGGCGCTCCTGGCCGCGGCTGTACGCGTCACGCGCGTAGTCGCGCACGTCGTTCCAGTTGCGCCCCGTGTTGCCCTGGGCCTCCCAGCCGCTGCGGAGGTGCGGCTCGACGTCGTCGAACTGGCGCCCTTCGTAATCGGGGTTGAGTCCCGCCACGTGCCCAAGCTGGTACGCCGGGCGCGCCTGGTCGTAGTCGAGCGACGACGAGGACGAGGCCGACGATCCGGACATCGCCGACGACGTCGACGAGCTGCCCGCGCGCGACGCGTACTGGTTGCGGTAGTACGGGTCATCGTTGTCGAACGTGCTCGCCGCCTCGCTCACGGCGCGCCCCGTCCACCAGCCGCCGGCCGCACCGGCGATGCCGCCGATGATCGTGCCGAGCGGGCCGCCGAGCGACCCGAGCGCCGCGCCCGTCGCGGCGCCGGCGAGGCCGCCGGTCGTCTCGCCTACCACGTCGCCCGTCGTCGAGGGGCCGTCGTGCGAACCGAGCGCGCGGTCGGCCGCGGTCGACGCCTTGTTGCCGAGCGAGGAGTTGTTGTAGTTGTCAGCCATGGTCGCGTTCCTCTCTGAAGTGTGACGTGCGGTTAGCGATCGGTATTCGTGCGGGTCGTGCTTGTGGCAGCAGTCGTACCAGCGTCGCTCACGAGCCCGGCCGCGCGGGCCGACGCGTCGTCGATCTCGAGTCGCTCGCGGCGGACTTCGCCGCCCACCGTCTGCTGCTCCGTGACGGCGTGCTTGCGCACGATGATCTGCTCGACGGGAACGAGCCGCGTCTCGACGACG
>DASWUT010000051.1:0-3291 GCA_036401455.1 Gemmatirosa sp.
GCACGCGCGCGGAGGCGACGCGCCCGACCAACTCGGACGGGAACCGCAGCAGCAGGGTCATCACCTTGAGGCCGCCCGGCGTGTCGACCTGACACGCGAGGAGCGGGGTTCCTGTGGCGACCGCCGCATCGAGCTCGGCGCCACGGAGCACGTGGTACCGGGACGGGACGGCGGGCGGCGGGGCGGCGCCGATCACGTACTCGTGTTGGTCCTCCGCGTCCGCGGTCGCCAACGTGAGCGGCGGCCCGACGTGCGCCTCGCCCAGCCGCACGCGGTACATCCCCGGTCTTGGCGCGTCGAGGTAGAACGCGCCAGATGGCGCGGTCTGCGTGGCGGCGACGACCGTATCCCGCGCGCTGTCGAGCTGCGCGACCAGGTGCACGGCCAGACCCACGACTGGGCGGTGTGTCGCGCTGTCGACGACGCGGCCCATGACCGTCTGCGCCGTGAGCACGGCGGGGGAGACGGGCACCGCGGCAAGCGCCCAACGCAGGCGTGACCGCAATCGCTGGCGCACGGAACAGAAATGTGAGGGGAGGGAAAGGGTGCGGCCGCGAAGCTAGCTGCGCGCGCACGATCGGGGAACACGACCCACGGCCCGCGGGCAGCCGCGGTCGTGGCTGATTCAGCGTTGCCCAGGTCGGGAATTAGCGGAGGAGTTAACGGCGGCGTCCGCAGCGCCGATGTCATACGGTGCGCCCGTCCTGGCGGCGATGCCGCGCGCGGGCGGAGCCTTGTGGGGAAGCTCGCCACGGCGGATGCGGGGCGCACGCTTCCGCCCGACGTCGGTCAGGCGACCGTCGGCGAGCATTGCACGGAGTTGTCGATCGCTGTAGCCGGACGCGCGCACCGCCTCGGGCAGCGTCAGCACCTCGTCGGCCGCCGCGATGAGCGCGGCCTCGCGCTGGCCGGCGCAGCGTTCCAGCGCGACGGCCTGCGGCTCCGCGGCGAGCTCGCGGAGCTCGGCGGCCTGCGTGCGCCAGGCGCGGACGAGGTCGGCCACGCCACACGTCACGCCGACCGCTCCTGCTGTGCCGATAGTTGCCGATGGTATATCTGGGGTTCTCCCTCACGAGAAACGCGTTAGACGGGAATCCCCGAGAAACAGTCGGCAACGCTCGGCAACTGCCGGCACATCGTGGATGCTCCCGAGGCATCAGAGCTCGCCGCGTTCGCCTGCCGTGAGCACGCGCAAGCCACGTCGCTGGGTGATCTTGCCACGCGCGCCCCCCAGAACCGGCGCGAAGCCGCAGAAGCGTGGGCGTCGGCACGATCATCTCCGCACTCGTCACCGACTCGAAGCGCGCGGAGCCCCCGCTGTGGCGTGTAGGCGACGATGCGCACGTGGTACGGAGATCCCCCGAGCTTCCGGAGAGTGTCGCGCCAAGCGCGGCGAGCCCCGCGGGGTAGCCGGCCGAAATCATGGGCTGCACGTCGTACGCGAGACTCGACCCACCCCCCGATTCCTGCGGCTAGGTGAGCGGGATGGCCGGCGCGCTGGGGGCACGGATCGCCCCCCGCGTGATCATCGGCCGGGGCGAAGGGGAGGGGCGGGCGTTAGGACGCGCGGCGGTGGCCGTCGGGTGGTCCGCCGCGCGGGCGGGCGCGGATTGGCGTCACTGGGGTGGGTGGGGCGTGCACGGCGACTTCGTGCGCCGTCACCCACGCCCGGAGCTCACCCGCGCGGAACACGAGTTCGCCGTCGAGGCGATGGCAGGGGAGCGGCGTGACGCCGTGCTGCTCGGCGGTGGGGCCGGTGCGGCGGTAGACCCAGCTCCGCGGCCGCCCGAGCGCTTCGGCGACTTCGAGGACGCCGAGCCGCGTCGCGTCGGGCACGAGCCAGAGGCGTTCGCGCCACGACGTCGGGAGCGCGGCCGGCGCGTCTGCGCGCGGTTCGTCCGCGGGCGGCGCGTCCTGCTCGAGCGCGGCGAGTACGTCCGCTGCGGGGACGAGCGTGGCGGGCGGCGCCACGCGCAGCCACGCGCGGAGGTCGCGCAGGTTCATGCGGCGGCCCTCGCCATCGTTGGCGGGCGGATGCGGGCACGTCGTCCGGTTATAGACGTTGCGCGCGGCATACGTACTAAGACACCGCTAGGTGGCAGGAAACCGGCACCAAAACGCCCATAGACGCCGGAAAAGGGAGGATCCGCCCGCATCCGCCCGCCGTGGTGGTCAGCTCGCACGGGCCACCGCCGGATACATGGACGGTTTCAGCGTGACGCCGGCATAGCCCCGTGTCTTGGCCTTCCCCGTCGTCTGCGGGACGAGCCCGTGCGACTGCATGGCCCCGGCGAACGTCTTCGCGTTCCCGGGGCGCTCCCCGAGGCGCTCCGCCCACTGCGACCACGACCCGAACAACTCGGCGGAGCTCGCCCACTGGCCGGGCCGCCGCACACAACAGTCGTCCAACCACCGCGCGAACGTATCCTCGGCCTCGCGATACTCCGCGGTGGCATCCTGCACGATCGCGGGGGGGCGTAGGCCGTACTCAAGCCACTCTTGGCAGCCCTGCACCATCCAGGCGAGCACGCCGGGGGCCTCCGCGCGGAGCTCGTCGCCGAGCGCGTGGTTGACCGCCGTTCCCGCAACGTGTTGCGTCCACGGAATCAGGTGGAACCGGCGACGCCACGCGGCGTCCACGTTCCGGAGCTGCGGGCGGTGATTGCCCGCGATGACGAGCTTGAATTCCGGTTGGAACGTGAAGAAATCGCTGCGCATGAACCGGGCGGTAATCGGGTCCCCCCCGGTCAACGCCTTGATGCGGCTCTCCGCCCAGCGGCGACCTTCCTCGGTCTCCTGCGCGGTCACGAGTCGAGCACCGCGCAGCATCGCCAGTTCGGTCGGGTGACGTTCACCGTGTGACGCCGTGAACGTCTCCATTGGGCTCGTCTTGGCGTAGTCGCCGAGACAGAACGACACGGTGTTCAGGGCCGTCCCCTTCCCGTTGCCGCCGCCCCCGTGGTGGAAGAACAGCGCATGCTCCGTGGTCACGCCGGTGAGGCAGTACCCGAACATGCGGCGCAGGAACGCGTACAGCTCGTCATCCCCGCCCGTCGCCCACGCGAGGAATGCGTCCCACTGCGGAGCCTCGCCGCCCGGGGTCACGGCCGTGCTCTTGGTGCAGTAGTCGCCCCGGCGGTGCAGGCGTAGAGCGCCCGTGCGGAGATCTACCGTCCCGCCCGGCGTGTTGAGGAGCATCGGGTCCGCGTCCCACTGCTCCGGTACAGCCGCGTGCGCTCGGTCTGCCTTCGCGAGCCGCTCTACCGCCGCCACCGTCTTGGCCGCAGACCC
>DASWUT010000052.1:0-5911 GCA_036401455.1 Gemmatirosa sp.
CCGATGGCGTTAGGCCTCGGCGAGGGCGGCGAGCAGAACGCCCCGTTGGGCCGCGCCGTGATCGGCGGGCTCCTCGTCGCGACGATCTTTACCCTCGTCATCGTGCCGCTCATCTACAGCGTGCTGCGCCGCCACGCGGTCGTCCGCGCGCCCGAACCCTACGACCCCGCCGCTGGCGACGGTGACGGCGTCGGCGCCCGCGCCGGCACACCCGCCCCGCGCCCGGCCCTCCAGCCCGCGTTCGCGTCGGCCAACGGCGCAGGCGCCGCATGAGCACTCCTCCCATGACGACCAGCACGCCTAACGGCACCAGCAACGGCGCGACCAACGGGACCGCCGCCGGCATCACGGCCGGCACGATCCGCGACGCCGACGGCCGCTTCCCGCGCGACCTGCCCCCCGACCACCCCGGCCACCCGCCGGTCGAGCACGTCGCCCACCACACCGACACCGGCGCCGCGCCCCCCGTGACGCCCGCCTCGACGCGGCGCGTCGTGACGATCGCCGCCGCCGCGGGCGTCGTGCTCGTCGGGCTCTTTGTTGCCACGACGCTTCCGCGCCGCACCGTCGGGCGCGAGATCGCCGCCGACGCCGCGACCGCCGACGCGCCACCGACGGTCGCGACCGCGACCGTGCGCCGCGCCGCCGCGGTCGGCGAGTTCACCCTGCCCGGGACGCTCCAGGCGCTGCACGAGGGCGTGATCTACGGACGCGTTCCCGGCTACGTGCGGCAGTGGCACGCCGACATCGGCACGCTCGTCCACACGGGCGACGTGCTCGCCGACGTCGACGCGCCCGAGCTGCGCGAACAGGTGCGCGAGGCGCAGCAACAGCTCGCGCAGTCGCGCGCCACGCTCGGACTCGCCCGCGCCGACCTCGCACGCTGGCGCGACCTCGCCGCCGACAGCGCCGTCTCGCGCCAGGAGTACGACCAGAAGCAGGCCGCGTACGCCGCCGCGCAGGCCGGCACCGGCGCCGCCGAGGCCAACGTGCGCCGGCTCGTCGAGCTGCAACAGTTCACGCGCGTGACGGCGCCCTTCACCGGTGTCGTCACCGCGCGCAACGTCGACATCGGCTCGCTCATCACCGCCGCCGGCGCAACGAGCGCGACCGTCGGCGGCGCGAGCGCGGGCGGCGACGCCGCGAGCGCCGCGCCGGGGAGCCTCTTCCGCGTCGCCCAGACCGACACGGTGCGCACGTACGTCCCCGTTCCCGAGAGCGAGGCGACGGCGATCCACGCCGGACTCCCCGCGGAGCTCGACATCCAGGAGGTGCCCGGACGACGCTTCGTCGGTCGCGTCGTGCGCACGTCGCGCTCGCTCAACGCCGCGTCGCGCACCCTGCTCACCGAGGTCGACGTCGCCAACCCGGGCGCGGTGCTGCTGCCCGGGATGTACGCGCGCGTGCACCTGCACCTCAGCGGCGGCACGCCGCCGCTCGTCATCCCGTCGAGCGCGCTCGTTGTCCGCCAGGGCGGCCCCCAGGTGATGGTCGTCGACCCACCGCAGCCCGGCGCGCCCAACGGACGGAACGACAGCACCGCCGTCGTCCACCTGCGCCCCGTCCAGGTCGGCCGGGACTACGGCGCGACGGTCGAGATCGTGAGCGGCGTCGCCGACGGCACCACCGTCGTCGCGAACCCGAGCGCCGAGCTCGGTGACGGGTCACGCGTGCGGCTGGCGACGCCGGCCGCGACGCCGGCCCCGCGTTAGGCAAGCGGGGCCCGCCCGTGTCGATGCTCAGGAGCGTCCCGCGCCAGCAGGTCGTCGACGGCGTCATCGCGCAGCTCCAGGCACAGATCGAGGGTGGCGCCTTCCCCGTCGGGGAGCGCCTGCCCACCGAGCCCGAGCTGATGGCGCAGCTCGGCGTCGGCCGCTCGACCGTGCGCGAGGCCGTGCGCGCGCTCGCCCACGCCGGGCTGCTCGAGGTGCGCCAGGGCGCGGGCACCTTCGTCCGCGCACGACGCCCCGCGCCCGGCGGCACGGTCGAGGCGCAACTACGCCGTGCGGCCATCCTCGAGGTCTACGAGGCGCGCCGCGCGCTCGAGCTCGAAACGGCCCGCCTCGCGGCCGCGCGGCGCGACGCCGACGACCTCGCCGCGCTGCGCGCGCACCTCGACCAGCGCCACGCGGCCGACGCAGCCGGCGATCGCGCGGCGTTCGTCACCGCGGACGTCGCGTTCCACGAAGCCGTGGCGCGCGCCGCCAAGAACGGCGTGCTGCTCGCCCTCTACCGCGCGTTCGCGGCGGCGCTGAGCGACGCGCTCGCGGCGCAGCTCGCCGACTCGGCGCTCGACCCCGGCGACGTCGCCCCACTGCACGAGACGCTGCTCTCGGCGATCGCGACCGGCGACGCCGCGGCAGCCGTGGGCGCGACGGCCGAGCTGCTCGACCAGACGATCGAACGGCTGCGGCGGATGACGGAGCAGGGACCGCAAACGGACAGCCGGGAACTCATGCAGACAACGTCCGCGACATGAACACGCTGTTCGGATCCTCGCGGTAGTCGCCGAACGGCGGACAGCCGACGAAGCCGTGCCGCGCGTACAGCGCGCGCGCCGGCGCGAAGTACGCCCACGACCCGGTCTCCAGACTGAGGCGGGTCATGCCCTGGGCCGCAGCGTGCGCGACGATGTGCCGCAGGATCGCGCTCGCGACGCCCCGGCCCCGTGCGGACTCGGCGGTGTGCATCGACTTCACCTCGCCGTGGTCGGCCGCGAGCCGCCGCAGGGCGCCCACGCCGACGAGCGCGTCGCCGTCCCACGCCGACCAGAAGGTCACGTCCGGCGCGCGCAGGCCCGAAAGGTCGAGCGCGTGTGCGCTACCGCGCGCAGTCTCCGCGCGGGCGCGCTCCAGATGGATGCGGAGCAGCGCGACCACCCGCGCGTCGTCCAGCCCGCCCTCGACGATGCGCAGCGCGGAGTGGTCGGCAGTCTCCATCGGCGTGAGGGGGTTTAAGCAGCGTGGGCCGCGGCCGGCGCTCCGGAGGCCGCCGGCGCGACGCGACGCGCTGACAGCGTCGCGACCCCGCCCACGACGCCGAGCGCCAGCGCGCCGAGCACGAGCGGCCACGTCCACGCCGCCTCGATCCCGAACACGGTGTCGAGCGCGAAGACACCCGGCCCCGTGAACGCCAGCCCGAACGCGGCGGTCGCGTACAGAAGCGCCAGCTCGATTCCGTTGCTCGCCGCGAAGATCCCGAACTTCCAGTGCACCGAGACCGCGGCGACGATCATCACGAGCAACATCAGCGCCGGCCCGACCGGACCCAGCAAGCCGAGCGCGACGAGCAGGCCGCTGGCCAGTTCGGTGCCGCCGGCGAGCGTGGCGAAAACGCGCCCCGGCCGAAAGCCGATCTGCTCGAAGCGGCCAGCCGTCGCCTCGAGGCCGTGCCCCCCGAGCCAGCCGAACAACTTCTGCGCGCCGTGGGCCGCCATGAGCAGCCCGACGATGAGACGGACGACGAGCAGCCCCGCACTGATCGCGATTGCGTCGTCGAGCGAGGGAGTGAACAGCAGGGAGGTTTCCATGGCGTGTGTCTCGATGAAAACGTGGTGGTGACGTCGGAATGGCGTGCTTCAGTTCGGGCCTCTACACCCACCATGCGACGTAGCCGGCGAGCGCCGCACACGCGCTGGCAATGACGAGGACCGCTTCCGCGCAGTTGGCGGTGCGCTCCGGGTCGTTCGCGTGTCCAGCGGGATCGAGAGGGCGACGGGTGTTCAGGGGAGCAGGGCGCATGAGTCGGAACCGGACGTGAGGGCCATTCCTGCGGCGAGGGAATCCGCTTACCAATCGTGAGCAACTATAGGCCCATCAGCTTACTTGTGTCAAGTCGCTCACTTGGCATAAGTTTCCACCCATGTCGCCAAACGGATCCGGCTTCTGCCCCAACTTCCACCACGCCGTCGAGCTCGTCGGCCGGCGCTGGACGGGCGTGATCCTGCGCGCGCTCTTCCAGGGCGCGACGCGCTTCTCCGACATCGCCACCGCCGTTCCCGACCTCAGCGACCGCATGCTCGCCGAGCGGTTGAAGGAGCTCGAGGCGGAAGGGATCGTGACCCGCACGGTCGTCCCCGCGACGCCGGTGCGTGTGGAGTACGCCCTCACCGACAAGGGCCGCGCGCTCGAGGTGGCCGTCGCGGCGATCGCCCGCTGGGCCGACGCCTGGGTCGCCGGCGACCGCGGCGCGCCGTCGAACGCGTCGTGCCCCGGGATGGCGGCTACGCGGGCGGACGCCGCGTAGCGCCGATTCCAGGCACGAGGTGACGCGCGCCGCCGGGCCCGACGCCGCCCAGCCGCCCTCGCCCGTCTGGACCCCGTCCGACGCCGACGCGCGCACGTCCAACTTCTCCGCCTTCGTCGCGGCGCTGCGCACGCGCGTCCCCGCGCTCGCCAACCTCGACCCGCGCGACTACGAGCGCCTGCACGCCTGGTCCGTCGCCCACCCCGCCGAGTTCTGGGCCGCCGTCTGGACGCACGCCGACCTCCTCGCCGACCTGCGCCCCGACGGGACGATGTGGGACACCGTCCTCGCTGGCGACGGCTGCATGGTTCCTCCTGGCGACCACGGCGGCCCGCGCTGGTTCGTCGGCGCCCGCCTCAACTACGCCGAGAACCTGCTCCGCCCGCGCCCCGGCGTCCCGGACGACGCGCCCGCGCTCATTGCCTGGACCGAGCGCGGCCGCGCCGACGCCCGTTCGTGGGCCACCCTCCGCGCCGAAGTCGCCGCGCTCGCCGCCGCGTTGCGCGCCGACGGTGTCGCCCCCGGCGACCGCGTCGCCGCCTACCTGCCCAACGCGTGCGAGGGCGTCATTGCCATGCTCGCCGCGGCGAGCGTCGGCGCCGTCTGGTCGTCGACCTCCCCCGACTTCGGCGCCGACGGCGTCATCGACCGCTTCGGCCAGATCGCGCCGGTCGTTCTGTTCGTGACGACCGGCTACGAATTCTCCAGTCGCCATCACGACACCCGCGCCCGCGCGGCGGAGATCGCTGCGCGCCTGCCGTCGCTGCGCCGCGTCGTCGTCGTCCCCGGCGCGGCCAGCGCTGCCCCCGACGATCTCGGCCCGCTCGCATCGCTGCCGCTCGCATCGCTGCCCCACGCTTCGATCACCGCGTGGGCCGCCTACCTCGCCCCACACGCGGGCACCGCCCCCGACCACGCGCGCCTGCCCTTCGACCACCCGCTCGCCGTGCTCTACTCGTCGGGCACCACGGGGCTGCCCAAGGGCATCGTCCACTCGGCCGGCGGCACGCTCCTCCAGCACGTCAAGGAGCTCGCCCTTCACACCGACCTTCGCGCCGGCGACGGCCTGTTCTACTACACGACGCTCGGCTGGATGATGTGGAACTGGAGCGTCAGCGCCCTCGCGCTCGGCTGCACCCTCGTCTGCTACGACGGTAACCCACTCCACCCCGAGCCCGACGCCCTCTGGCGCATGGCCGCCGCCGAACGCGTCGCCGTCTTCGGCACGAGCGCGCGCTACCTCGCCCTCCTCGAGCAGGCCGGCGCCGAGCCGCGCACCGCCCACGACCTCGGCGCGTTGCGCGCCGTGCTCTCCACCGGCAGCCCCCTCGCGGCCGAGAGCTACGATTTCGTCTCCGAACGGATCAAACCTGGCGTGCGCGTGTCGAGCATCAGCGGCGGCACGGATATCGTCTCCTGCTTCGCCCTCGGCGCGCCGGTCCTCCCCGTCTGGCGCGGCGAGCTGCAGTGCCTCGGCCTCGGCATGGCCGTCGAGATCGCCGACGACGATGGGCGCCCGCTCCCGCCCGGGGTCGCCGGCGAGCTCGTCTGCACCCGCCCCTTCCCGAGCATGCCGGTCGCGTTCTGGGACGACCCCGACGGCGCCCGGTACCGCGCCGCGTACTTCGAGCAGCTCCCCGGCGTCTGGCGGCACGGCGATTGGGCG
>DASWUT010000053.1:0-3607 GCA_036401455.1 Gemmatirosa sp.
GCGACCAGCTCTCGGCGAACGAGATCGCGGCGGCGAAGCTCGTGCGAATGACGGAGTACAACCCGCAGAGTCAGCCCAAGCTCGTGTGGCCGGCCGCGTTCCCGGTCGTGCGCTCGTACCTCGACCAGCTCGTGCGCGGCAACGGCCTGCCGGCCGCCCGCCTGCCGGCGATCGCCGCTGCGTTGACCGCCGCCGAGCAGCGGACGGGCGCCGCGAGGGCGCGAGCCCTGACGACGCTCGCCGGGCAGGTCGACCAGGATGCGGCCGGCGCACAGGACCCCGCGCGCGTGCGGGCGATGGCGGCGGCGATGCGGGAGCTGGCAGCCGCGTCGCGGTAGCCTACAGCGAGACATGTCGCTCGGCGCTTCGGCGTGCGGACGGACGCGACCGAGGCGGGCATGCCCGAGAGCCAGTGCGTGGCGCAGCAACTGGGCCGTCGAACACCGCAGCGGCAGACACCACCGCGGCGCCCGAGGCCGCTGTGCCGCGGTCCGGATCATGCCCAGGGCGCCGCGCACGGCAGATTGCTCTCGACGGAGCCGCCGTGCCATGCACGCACCATCTCGCGCGACGCGTGGACGCGTGCCCGTTGCGATCGCCACGCGACGCGCTTGATGGCAAAGGGCACAACATGGGGCGATCGTGGAGGCGTCTCGACTTTCCCGTGTCCGCCGCCCCCGCCCCATGCGCCTCCCCGCCGTTGCCCTCCAACTCCGACACGCCGCGCGCCGACTCGCGGCGTTCACGCTCGGTACCGGCCTCGTGATCGGCCTGGTGGGTTCGGCGCCGCTTGCGTTCGCGCAAGGTGTCCCCCCGGATTCGAGTGGCGCCGCGTACCCGCGCCCGCCGGGCCCGTTCGCGGTCGCGGCCGACTCGAGCCGCCTGGTCCCGATGCGCGACGTCGTGCGGCTCGCCACGGACGTCTACCGTCCGCGCGACACCGCCGCTCCGCAAAGCGGCGCGACGCCCGGGTCCCTGGCCGAGCGGCTGCCGACGGTCCTCATCCGGACGCCGTACAACAAGGCCCCGTACCACGGCGCGGCCTCCGTCGCCGCCTTCTTCGCGTCGCACGGCTATGCCGTCGTCGTGCAGGACGTGCGCGGCAAGTTCGCCTCCGAGGGCCAGTTCCGGATCTACCAGGGCGACCGCACCGACTGGGCCGACACGTTCGCCTGGGTGGCCGCGCAGCCCTGGGCGTCGGGCGCCGTCGGCACCTACGGCTGCTCGTACCTCGGCGAGGAGCAGATCCTCGCCGCCCCGCTCCGGGACCCGCACCATGTCGCCGCGATCGCCCAGGCTGCCGGCGGGAACCTCGGCCGTGTCGGCAGCACCACCGGCGGCGCGCCCGGCGGCCGCACGTTCTGGGGGGCCGTGGAGGGCGGCGCGTTCTCGCTCTCGATCAACTTCGGGTGGATGCCCATGGTCGCCTCGCTCGACCGAGGCTTCCGGCCCGCGCCGCAGGTCGACGTCGGGCCGTTTCTCCGCACGCTCCCGGTCGTCGACTTGGTCGACCGCGCCGGCTCGCCGTCGTCGGACTGGCGCAACTTCCTGACGCGCGCGCCCGATGACCCGTGGTGGGATGCGCAGGGGTACCTCACGGACCGGGACAGTGTAGGCGTCGCGGCGCTGCACGTGACGTCGTGGTTCGACATGGCCGACCAGGCGCTCACGGAGGCGGCCATCTTCCGCACCAACGGCGTGACCGAGCGTGCCCGCACGGGGCAGTACGTGATCATCTCCCCAACGACGCACTGCGCCTCGGAAGCTGCCACGCGCGAGACGATGGTGGGCGCCCTCCGTGTCGGCGACGCGCGCCTGCATTACTGGGAGACGTACCTCGCCTGGTTCGACCGCTGGCTCCGCGGGAACGTGCACGCGATCGATTCGCTGCCGCGCGTGCAGTACTACACCATCGGCCGGAACGCCTGGCGCAGCGCCGAGCGCTGGCCAGTGCCGGGGATGCGCGAGACGGCGTTCTACCTGCAGAGCGACGGCGGCGCGAACACCCGCACAGGGAACGGACGCCTGCGTCGTACCCCGCCGACCCGCGAGCGCCCCGACACGTTCACGTACGATCCGGCGAATCCGGTTCCGTCGCGCGGTGGCTCGATTTGCTGCACGGGCAACCCGAAGGACCAGCCGGGCTCGTACGACCACGGGGACCTCGAGGCGCGCCCGGACGTGCTGGTGTACACGGGCGACGTGCTGCGCGAGGGATTGGAGCTGACGGGGCCGATGCGCGCGGAGGTGTACGTCAGCTCCGACGCCCCCGACACGGACGTGGCGGTGACGCTGCTCGACGTCTTCCCCGACGGTCGCGCGATGAACGTGCAGGAGGGGATCACGCGCGCGCGGTGGCGCGACGGCTTCGACCGCCCGCGGCCGATGCGCCCGGGCGCGGTCTACCGCGTGCCGGTGAGCCTCCACGCCACGTCGTGGTACCTGCCGCCGGGACACCGGCTGCGCGTGGAGGTCTCGAGTTCGAGCTTCCCGCGCTTCGAGCGCAACCTGAACACCGGCGGCCGCAACTACGACGAGACCGCGGGGCGGGCGGCGCACACCACGGTCCATCACGCCGGGCCGTACCGCTCGCGGCTCGTGCTCCCCGTGGTGCCCTGAGCGCGACCGTGTGAGCCGACATCGGTCTGCCAGAGAGGTAGGGGACGACCTAACATCGCTGCTGTGAGCCGCAAAGTAAGAATGCTGCGGCGTGTGCTGGGCGACCCGGCGTCGGCCGCACGCAGCGGCGCGGCCGAACAGCGTGGGCGCACGCCGTTCCTGGAGGGCCACGCCGTCCCGTACGGACCTTTCACCTCGACCTGGCCGCCTGCCTGCCGCTGGACGCGCCCGGGGACCCCGACGCCGGGTAATTGCTGATGGAAGGCGTCTGACCCGCCCAGCCCACCCCTAATTTGCGGCTCACAGCAGCGATGTTGGGTCGGGGCCTCGTGCCGTGTCACCGCGTGGTGCCCGCCGGCACGCCGTTGGGGGGCGGCGCCCCCGGCCAGTATCGGTGGGGAGCGGAGCGCAAACGGGCGCTGCTCGCGCGCGAGCGCCAGGCGGGCGAGCCGCCGCTGAACGCGGTCGCCTAACGCGATCGCCTAACGCGATCCCACGCCGCCCGGCGCGCCCCCGCCCGGCCGGCGCGATTTCTCGCGCAAGAAACGAGACGCGACGGGCGATTGGCTACGTGCATCGTGTCGAGGCGTACCACGCCCCGCGTCGCGCGCGGGCGCCGGCCACACCCTCACCGAGCCTCGACCGAGCCTCGTAAGCGTTCGACTTGGACGTGATGACAGCGAGGGGTGGGCATCGTACGTTCGCGCTCATGCCCCTCGTGCTTCCATCGCCTAACGACATTCTCCCGGACGCGGCGAAGCGCCCGCGGCGCTCGTGGACCATCGCCGAGCAGACCGCCTACGCCGCGGACTTCGCCGCGAGCGGCCTGAGCGCGACCGCCTTCTGCCGGCGGCTCGGTATCCGGCGCGCCACCCTCGCGCGCTGGCGCCAGCGCGCCCCGGATCGCGCGGTCCGGCGCGGCGTGCTTCGCGGCCGTGACCGTCGTGCCGGACGCCGCACCCGCGGCGGGACCGGCGCCGAGCGCCGT
>DASWUT010000054.1:0-9154 GCA_036401455.1 Gemmatirosa sp.
CTCGAGTCGCTCGCTCCCGACGGCGGCGGTACGACGTGGCGTCGCGACGCCGTTCGCGTCGCCACGCGCCCGGGTGACGACGGCGCGCTGCGCGTCGAGCTCTCCGCGCCCGGCGTCGCCGTTGCGCGCGTCCGGCTTCGATGGCGCGGGCAGCTGGACGGGATACGCCTCGTCCTCGGGGACGCGCTCGAACGCGGATACGGCGACCTGGAGTGGCGCGGGATCGTCCCCGATCGCCTCATGCCCTGGTACGTCGCGGCCTGGGACGGGCGCCGCACGCATGCGTACGGCGTCCGCACGGGCGCGCAGGCTCGCCCCGGGGCGTTCTGCTTCTGGCAGGTCGAACCCGCGCGGCCTCACTCTCTGGGCCGACGTGCGCAGTGGCGCGCTGGGCGTCGCGCTCGGCGACCGCACGCTGACCGTGTGCGAGGTCCTCGCGCGCGCCGGGCTCGAGGACGAGTCGCCGTTCGCGGCGCTCCACGCCTTCTGCCGCCAGCTCTCCCCCGCCCCGCGTCTGCCGGCCGGGCCCGTGTTCGGGAGCAACGACTGGTACTACGCCTACGGGAACAACAGCGCAGCGACGATCGTGGCCGACGCCGAACGCATCACCGACCTCGCGCCCGGCGGCGAGCATCGCCCATTCGCCGTCATCGACGACGGCTGGCAGCCGGCGCGCGGGCGCGGCGACGGCCAGCGCGCGGTCGGCGTCTGGGACCACGGGAACGAGAAGTTCGGCGACATGGCCGACGTGGCCGCGGCGGTCCGGCGCGCCGGGGCCCGACCCGGCATCTGGTACCGGCCGCTGCTCGCGGCGACGAACGCTCCGGACGCGTGGCGCCTGCCGCGCGACCGCACGGCGCTCGACCCGTCGGTCCCGGAGGTGCTCGAACACGTCGCCGCCGACGTCGCGCAGCTGCGCGGGTGGGGGTACGACCTCATCAAGCACGATTTCTCGACCTACGACGTGCTCGGGCGGTGGGGGTTCGAGATGGGTGCGGGCCTCACGTCCGACGGGTGGACGTTTGCGACCGGCGCGACGCGCACGACCGCCGAGGTGCTCGACGGGCTGTACGCGACGATCCGCCGCGCCGCCGGCGACACGCTCGTGCTCGGGTGCAACACCGTGAGCCACCTGTCGGCCGGGCAGTTCGAGCTGTGCCGTACCGGCGACGACACGAGCGGGCGCGTGTGGGGCCGCACGCGGAAGATGGGCGTCAACACGCTCGCCTTCCGCGGCGTGCAGCACGGTGCCTTCTACGCCGCGGACGCGGACTGCGTCGGCGTGACGACGGCCATTCCGTGGGCGCAGAATCGCGAGTGGCTCGACCTCGTCGCACGCAGTGGCACGCCGCTCTTCGTCTCGATCGCGCCGGACGCGCTCGGCGCCGCCCAACGCCGCGATCTGCGCGCCGCGCTCGCTCGCGCGGCGGTCCCACAGCCCCTCGGTGAACCACTCGACTGGCAGGGCACGACGGTGCCCGGCCGGTGGCGCCTGGACGGCGAGGTGCGACGCTACGCGTGGGTGGACGACGACGGCGCGCCGCTCACCGTCTGACGCGGCGCGGGCGACCGCCCCGCGCGCCGCGCCGCAGGTCAGCGCTGCCGGGCGCGCTCGCGCGGGCGCGCCTCGCGGGCGCGTGAGCCCGACGTACCATCGTTCTGAAACAGTTGGTCCAGCGCCAGCGCGATCTCTTCTTCGAGCGCGGCGCGGTCGACGAGCGCCGCCGCCCCCATGCGCCGACCGATTCGCGCGAGTACCGCCTCGCGCGCCCCGTCGAGCACCTCGTACACGGTCGGTACGACGAGCAGCGTGAGGAGCGTGCTCGTGAGCGTTCCGCCGATCACGGCGATGCCTAACGGCGCGCGAAACTGCGCCCCCTCGCCGGATCCGAGCGCGACCGGAACCATGCCGGCGATGAGCGCGAAGGTCGTCATGAGGATCGGCCGCAGCCGGATCGCACCGGCGTCGATGAGCGCCTCGCGCAACCCGACGCCGGTCGCGGCGCGGGCCGACTTCGCGAAGTCGACGAGCAGGATCGCGTTCTTGGCGACGATCCCCGCGAGGAGCATCACGCCGATCAGGCTCATGATGTTGATCGTGTCGCCCGTGACGGCGAGCGCGAACATCACGCCGACGAGCGACAGCGGCAGCGAGAGCATGATCGCGACGGGATCGAGGAACGACCCGAACTGCAGCACCAGGATCAGGTACATCAGCAGCACCGCCGTCCCGAGCGCCGTGCCGATCTCACCGAACACCTCGTCCTGGTCCTTCGACTCGCCGCCCATCGAGACGCGTACGCCCGCCGGCAGGGCGAGCGCGCCGACCGTGCGCTCGACATCGTCCGAGACGTCCCCGCTCGGCCTGCCCGCGGTGTTGGCCTCGACCGTGACGACGAGGTCGCGGTCGAGGTGGTCGATCACGGCGGGACCGACACTGCGCGTCACGCGCGCGACCTGGCCCAACGGAACCGTCGTCGGGCCATCCGGCCCGGTGACCGTGAGGGGCAGCGCGGCGAGGTCGGCGGCGCGGGCGCGCGCGGCCGGCACGAGGCGCACCTGAACATCGCGCATCCGACCAGCGGGGTCCTGCCAGTCGCCGGCCTTGATCCCGGCAAACGCCGGGCGCAGTGCCTGCGCGACCTGCCCCGCCGTCACGCCGAGCACGCCGGCCATGCCACGGTCGAGGACGACGTTCAGCTCGGGCTTCTGCCCCTTGGTCGACAGGCCGACGTCGACCGCGCCCGGCACCGTGCGCACCGCCGTCGCGACCTCGTCCGCGGCCCGTGAAAGGGTGGCGAGGTCCGCGCCGCGCAGCTGCAGCTGCAGCTGCTTCTGCCCACCGTCGAGGTCGTTCGTGAACACCGAGAACGTCGCGCCCGCGAGCCGCGCCGTCTCGCGCCGCAGCTCGGCGGCCACCGTTTCGGCATCCTTCGCGCGCTGCGCCTTGGGCACGAGGCGAACGTAGATGCTCCCTTCGTCGACGCTGCCACTTGGTCCGCCACCTAACGTGACGTAGGTGTAGCGTACCTCGGGGTGCACCCGCGCGATGCGTACCGCCTCTTCGGCCTTCGCGCGCGTGTACGCGAGGTTGGACCCCGGTGGCGTTTCGATGGCCATCGTGAACTCCGAGCGGTCGTCGGTCGGGAAGAAGCTGACGCCGACCGGACGCCACGCCGGGACGAGCTGCGGCCCCACCGCGAACACGGCGACGCCGAGCGCGGCGAGCGCGACGCGTGCGGCCCTGGGCGCGCGCGTGACGGCGAGCGCGACCACGACCAGACCCAACCCCGCGAGCGCGACTCCGAGCCCGCTCAGGCCCGCGGACGGCAGGACGAACGAGGCGAGGAACGAGCCGGCCGCGATCGTGAGCATCACCGCGCGGTGATCGAGCGCCCATGCGATCACGACCCGATAGCGCTCCGCCTGGCGGTCGAACCACGCGTTGAAGCGTTCGAGCGCGCGCGTGAGGCGCGACTTCTCGTCCTCGCGCACGTGCGGGTCCGGCCAGTAGGCCGACAGCATCGGGTCGAGCGAGAAGCTGACGAACAGCGAGACGAGCACCGCGCACGCGATCGTCAGCGCGAACGGCTTGAACCACTGCCCACCGATCCCGGGCATGAAGCCGATCGGCACGAACACGGCCAGGATCGAGAACGTCGTCGCCGCGACGGCGAGCCCGATCTCGTCGGTGCCCTCGTGCGCGGCCGTGACGTGGTCCTTCCCCATCTCGACGTGGCGCACGATGTTCTCGCGCACGACGATCGCGTCGTCGATCAGGATCCCGATCGCGAGCGAGAGGCCCAACAGCGACATCGTCTCGAGCTTGAAGCCGAGCAGCCAGACGGCGATGAACGAGGCGAGCACGCTCACCGGCAGCGCGAGCCCGGTGATGATCGTCGAGCGCCACGAGTTGAGAAAGACGAACACGACGAGGACGGTGAGCACCGCACCCTCGATGAGCGCTTCCTCGACGTTGTGAACGGCGGCGTCGACGCGCGTGCCTGCGTCGCGGACGAGCTCGAGCCGGGTGCCCGGCGGCAGCCGGCGCTGGATTGCTGCCACGTGCTCGCGGATGCGCGCGCTCACGTCGGTCGTGCTGGCGCCCTGCGCCTTTCGGACGTCGAGGCCGACGGCCTCGCGGCCGTCGTACAGGGTGAGCGAGCGCGCCTCTTCCGTGCCGTCGCCGACGTCGGCGACCTGCCCGAGCCGGACGAGGGTGCCGTTGCGCTGAGCGACGACGAGATCGGCGAAGTCGCGCGGATCGACGAACCGCCCCTTGAGCCGGATGCTTCGCTCGTCGAGCGCGCCCTCGACGCGGCCGACCGGGGCAGCGAGGTTCTGCGCCTGGAGCGCCTGGACGACGTCTTCCACGCTGATCCCGTTCGCCTTCAGCGCATCGGGCCTGAGCAGCACGGAGATCTCGCGCACCGCCTTGCCGAACACCTGCACCTCGGCGACGCCCGGGATCGCACGCAGCTCGCGCGTGATCCCCGGATCGACGACCGACGTCAGCTCCGCCTGCGACTGCGTCGTGCTTGCGAGCGCGAGCGAGACGACCGGGCGATCGGTGTCGGACAGCTTGCTGATCACCGGTTCCTTCATCTCCGCCGGCAGATCCGCGCGAATGCCCGAGATCGCGTCGCGGATCGCCTGCGTGGCCGTGTTCAGGTCCTTGCCGTACTGGAACTCGACCTGGACGCTGGCGTAGCCGTCGAACGCCTTGCCCTGCACCTCTTTCACGCCCGCGATCGTCGCGATGTGCTCCTCGATCGGGTCGACGATCTCTTTCTCGACGCCGTCGGGTGAGGCGCCGGGGTACGCGACGTTGACCGAGACGACGACGGGCGTGACGTCGGGGTACTCGTCGGTCTTGAGCTTGAGGAGCGCGACGAGACCGACGAGGGCGAGCGAAACCATCGCCACGAGCGTGACGAGGGGGCGCCGGATGGCGAAATCGGAGATGACCATGGCCGCGTGCGCGGAGCGGGGTCGGGCTGGGGGACGGACCGTCACTCCCTGACGATCGTCCCACGATCCGGTCCCGCTCCGCGCTCGCGCCGATGGCTCCGCCCCGCCGCCGTTTACGGGCGCATGCGCAGCGACACCTCGAATGCGCGCGGCTGCCCGGGCGAGACGACGCCGCCCGCGATCAGCTCCGGGTAGCGCCGGTCGAACACGTTGCGCACGCCCACGCCGAGTTCCGCCGCGCGCCCGAGTCCGGGCACGCGCACCGCTCCGCTCACGTGCAGCAGCGCCCACGCGCCGGTGACGATCCCCGGCTCGTCGAAGGGCGAGTACGGGCCGTTGAACGTGCCGCTGATCCGTGCCCGCCACGCGCGCGACGCGGGAGCGACGTCGAGCGCGGCGAGCCCGACGTACTTGGAGGTGTTGTAGACGCGCAGCCCGTCGAGCACGGCCGGCGCGCCGCCGTCGTCGGGCGCGACGGTGGCCGTGCGGTAGCGCGCGTCGTTGAACGTCCAGTCGCCCGAGAGCGCGACGCCGACGCGCGTCGCGCCGGCGCCGTCCGCGGCCGTGGACACGAGCGGTACGCGCCACTCGAGTTCGAGCCCCTGGCGGCGGCTCCGCCCGCCGTTCGTGGCGAGGAGGGTGAGCGGGTTGAGCGTCTGCTCGTTGCTCACGTCCATGCGAAAGAGCGCCGCCTGCGCGAACGCGTCGCCGTGCGTCAGCTTCACCCCGCCCTCGGAGGCCCATACCGTGATCGGCGTCAGCGTGGGGTCGATGATGACACCGTCCGACGACCGGAAGCCGCGCGACAGGTTGCCGTACACGCCGAGCGCCGGGGCGAGCCGATACAGCGCGCCGAGCTTGGGGCTGAGGACGGCGTGCGTGGCGCTCACCGCGGACCCGCTGTCCGGCGCCGACCGCGTCCCGAGGGCGTCGTAGCGCGCGCCGAGGTCGACGCGCAGGCGGTCGGTCAGGTCGGTGTGCCCCTGGACGAACAGCGCGCCGAGCTCCTGGCGCCCCGCGACGAGCGCGTTGACGGAATCGCGCGCGCGGGCGGTCGTGTAGTAGTTCTCGTAGTGCGACTCATCCCAGCGCGCCTCGGCGCCGATGGTCACCTCGCCGCTGTGCGGGAGGGTCCAGGTGAGGGCGCTCGTCGCGCCGTAACCGTGGCGGCGGTCCTCTTCCTCAGTCTGGCTTCCCGTGCCTTCGAACTGGCCGCCGGCCGGCGGGATCGTCAGAAAGAGTGACCAGCGGCTCTGCGTCGCGTACGCGGTCGTGCGCCAGAGCGCGGTCCCGGCGATCACGCTGAGGCTCACGCGCTCCTGCGCGCGGCGCTTGAAGCCGCCGTCGGTGGGGTTGGAGACGACTTCGTATTGCCCGGCCGCGAACTGATCCTCGCTGAGGTAGCCGGGCGAGCGCCAGCCACTGGAGTAGAGCTCCACCCCGCCGTCGATCCGCACGCCGGGCGCGAGGTCGTGCACGAGGCGCGCGTGCGCCTGCCCGAGGTTGTATCCCGCGTTGGGCCGGAACCCGTCCTCGCGGGCGAAGCGCGCGCCAAGCACGCCGCCGCCGGCCGAGCCGTGGTCGAAGCCGGTGAGCAGCATCCCCTCGCCGCGGCCGAACGCGCCGCCGGTGAGGGTCGCCTCGGTGCCGATCATCCGTTCGAGGGTCCGCACGTTCACGACGCCCGAGAGCGCGAAGTTGCCGAACAGCGCGCTCGTCGGCCCGCGGATCACGTCGATGTCCTGGATGCCGCCCGGAAAGAGGACGCTCCAGTCGTTGTAGCCCTCGGCGTGCCCGTTCACGGGTTCGTTGACGGGGACGCCGTCGACCCAGAGGGCGACGTCGGTCGCATGGTCGGAGCTGAAGCCGCGCATCGAGGCGTCCGACGCGAACCCGGGGCCCTGCCCCTGCTCGTGAACCGCGACGCCCGCCGTCTGCCGGAGCAGGTCGTAGGGACTCTGCGACGGCGTGACGGCGATGGTCGCCGCGTCGACGTGCGTCGCGCTGAGCGGTGCCGCACGCTCGGCCGGCGTCGCGACGACGGTAACGGCGCGGAGCTGGGTCACTCGGCGGGTCGTGTCGCGAGCGGACGCGTGGTGGGCCGTGGAATCGCGCGCCGCGGTGGTGTCGCGCGGTGAGGTGGGCGCCTGGGCGCTGAGCACGGGCGCGGCGCTCGTGACGAGGATCGCGGACGCGCAGATGCGCGTCGCGGCCTGCGCGCGCGGAAGTGAACGAGAAACGAGCAATGAAGCCCCACGAGAGAGGTCGCACGGGGCGCGGAGGGCCGCGCCGCGTGACGCACCGCGCCGCCGCTGGAGGTAGCGGGGCCGGGCGCGCGAACGTCAGGCGGAGGGGCCGACGGGCGGACCAATCGTGGGGGGGCGCGCGTGCTCCGGCGGAGTCGGGCGGTAGGGGGCCGGAAACGGATAGCGCGCCAGGGGTGGCACGACGACGTCTACATCTGCGACGAACGCGACGCGCGGCGTCGCGGCGAAGGCCGGGGCCGCGTGGCAGCACGGGCCGAAGCAGGTGCAGCACTCGTGGCGGTCCCCGCGGCCGGCCGGCGCGTCCTGCATCCGCCCGTCACACCCTGCGCGGACGCCTGGACCGGCGGCCCGTCCGACGGGCGATACCGCAGCGTCGGCGGTCATCCCCGGCATGTCGGTCATCGCAGACATGCTGCCCATCGCACGCATGCCGGCGACCTGGCCTGCACCGGTCGAGGTCGCCCGCGCG
This sequence comes from Gemmatirosa sp., assembly GCA_036401455.1. Lineage (GTDB taxonomy): Bacteria > Gemmatimonadota > Gemmatimonadetes > Gemmatimonadales > Gemmatimonadaceae > BPUI01. The sequence goes on from DASWUT010000054.1 coordinate 7,708, forward strand.
ATCAAGACGGGAAGCGCCAACGGCGCGCCGAGCGCGACGGCACACCACGCCGCAGCGATGAGCGCTGCGACGCGCGACCACCTTGAGGCCCGGCGGGTGCAGGCGCGCATCCGCGGCAAGCTACGCCGAGCGGCGCCGCGAGACGATACCCCGGGCCGGGCGCGATTGCAGCGTCGGCGTGCAGGTGTTCGCCGGCGAGGCGTCGGTCGGCACCGATTCAGATCCGGCGGCACCGCGAACGCGCACCTCGTGAGCACGAGCTCGCGCGGAGCGCCGCTGCGCGCAAGGCATCACGGGACGTCGCGCGTCAGCCGCTGTCCGACGCGACCGTGCGAACGCGGAGCTGCGCCCGCTTGTTGCCGATCCGCGCCGTGACGATCACTGCGGCCGCCTGTGCCCGGCGCGCCCGCGCGACTCCGCCCGTGACGTCGAGCACGGACGGGTTGCTCGACGCCCAGTGGACCGCCCCTGATCCAACGACCCGGCCGGTGCTGTCGACGAGCCACGCGACGAGCGGCATCGTCGTGCCAACAGAGAGCGTCGGCACGCCTGCGTGACGCTCGATCAGGACGCGCGCGCGTGCAAGCGGATCGGGGGCACGGCGCGCGCGCGCCCGATGCACCGTGTCGCGGCGCGCGGCGGCGACGCGGGCGCTCGGTGCGGCGGGGCGCGTCGTGGTCGACGCCGCGCGCGGCGTGGGCGCCGACGCTCCAGCCACCAGGGGCGCGACGGGAACGCGCACCACGGGAACCGGCGCGATCCGAACCGGCGCGGCGGGAGCCGGCGCGACGGCTCCCGTGGCTTCGGGAACGAGCGGTACCGAGGCGGGCGCGACGGCGGGCGCTACCGCCGCAGGAGACGTCGCCGCCCGCTTCGGTGCGATCTCACCCGCGACCGTATCTCGAATCGTCGACCGCGGGCGAGCCTGCAGTGCGGCCGCGATCTCCGCGGCATCGTCGCGGTGACGGCCGTACGCCAACGCGCCGCCGAATGCCAGCAGCACGACCGCTGCCCCGAGCGCGACGCGCGCACCCGACCCCCGCCCCGCACGCCGCGGCCGCAGTCCGCCGGCCTCGCGCCACGCGTCGGCCGGTTGGTGCCACGACGCCGTGCCGAGGTCCGCGATGTCGTCGACGACCGGCGCCTCTGGAAGCGGCTCGTCCAAGCGCGCCTCATGCGCGAGCGGCGCGCGCAGAAGCGGCGCACTCGCCGGCGGCGGAATCGTCGGCGCAACGGCCGGCGGGCCGGCTGGCAGCGGCGCCGCAGGAACGCGCGTGAGAACCGGCACGGCCGGTAGCTCGGGCGCGACGTCCGCCGGGCCGGACGGGCGCTCGCGCAGACCGCGGTCGTACGCGGATCCCGCGTCCGCGTGCGCGAGGCGCAGCAGGCGGGCGCGCAACTCTTCCTGACACTCCGCCTCGGGCCCGACGTGCGCGAGGAGCGCCGG
>DASWUT010000055.1:0-8080 GCA_036401455.1 Gemmatirosa sp.
CGCCTGGCAGCGGCGCGCGCATGCGGCCCGGCAGGCAGCGAGCGCCCTCGGCGTCACGGCCTGACTCGCCGTCCGGCTGCGGGTCACCGCCGACGATGCGACGGCGCTGAGCGCGTCAACCTGTCCAAGTCGAACGCTTACAAGCCGACGACGGTCATCGCTCAGTCGCCCGAGACGATCGTTCGGTTGTTCCGGTCATCGCGCTCGCTCTCGGTCGTGGGTTCCTGCGGCCTGCGTTCTGCCGGTGCGCAGGCCGACCGGTGGTCGCGCATGGTCGCCGCGGCCGCTCGTGCCCACGTGTTATGTATCAACGCGTGTGCCGTATTGTTGCGGTCCGAACGATTCGACGTGGCGCGGTGCTCGCGCTCGTCACGGCCCGAGCGAGCCACCGCCGCTGACCGGCGAGCGGCGCGCGCGTACCGGTAGGTGCGGACGAAAGTGGGCAGCGGGGCGGTGACCGGGGTGGCCGTGACGAACGGCATCTTTGCCGCCGCGCACCTCCCGCTACTCCGCGCGGTCAGGACGCCGAGCGCGGGTCGGGCGCCAGCGGTCCTCTTCCTCGTCTCGCTCCCGTGGGGGTGGCTGTTCCGGGCCTTTGGGATCAGTCGGCGATGATCGCGCACATGGCGTTCCACACGATGGTTGCCGCGCTCGATACGCGGGATTGGCCACTGCCGCGGCCATCGCCCAATCGGCCCGCTGAGTGGCCGTGCGGGCCGGTCGTGCTGTCAAGTGATGGCGGGACATGCGCGACGTGAGCCGTGATGGGGCGCGTGCGCTGCGAGTGAAAGGGCGGAGCCCGGACCTACTGTTAGGAGATCCCCGGTGGCTTCGGTCTCTTCGGTCCGCGTCCGGCCGTTTGGGCGATCGACCGGCGGGGCATCTCAGCCTTCCCCTCGCGCGACGGCCTGCAGGGCAGCTTCGACGGCCACCGCGGCCGCCGGCACCGCCGTCCGCGACGTCTCCCACAGGACGTCGCGGTCCAGCTTGTAGTAGTGGTGCGCCGCCCGGTCGCGCACGCGGGCCATCGACGACCAGGGCACCGCGGGGAACCGCGTCGCCAGCGACGGATCGGCCTGCAGGGCCGCCTTGGTCGCCTCGCCTAGGATCACGAGCTGGTACAGCACCGCATCCGCGACCGCTGGGTCGGCGTCGAACGCGGCGCGCCCGCGGGCGATGTACCCCGCAATGGCGTCTGCCGCGCCGCGCATGTGCTCGAGTCGTTCAACCGCTCGCAGCGCCGGCGAGCGGGGGGCCGGGCTCGGATTGTCCCCCGCGCTCACGCGACGCGGACGGCGTCGCGCTCGGCCGCGCGGCGCACCGGGTCGCGCAGCTCGCGCGCGGTCGCGACCTGCACGGGGCGCCCGAGCAGCCGCTCCAGACGCTCCTCCAGGGTGGCCAGATCGAAGAGCGTGCGGCCCGGGTCGAGGTCGACCAGCAGATCGACGTCGCTCTCTGCGCGCTCCTCCCCCCGTGCCACGGAGCCGAAGACGCGCACGTCGTGCGCGCCGCTCGCCGCGGCGGCGTCGCGGATCTCGGCCCGGAGGCCCATGAGGCGGTCGAGGAGCGGCATGGCGGGGCAGGGAAGATCGGGGAAAGGTACGTCCCCGGCCAGCGGTGGGCACGCCCGTGCGGCCCATGGCGCCGGCGAGTTCGCGCCTCACGGGCGCTCACCACGGGCCTTCTCTAGTGGAGCGCCACGGCGGTGGCGGGGCTTATGCAGCGATGGCTGGGCCCCATCACCGCCGAGGGCCCGATGCGGACGAAGCAGTTCCGAGTGGAGCTGGATGACGCGCAGCGCGCGCGTCTGCTCCTGCTGACCCGCCAGGGGCGGGCACCCGCGCGCACGGTGCTGCGTGCCCACATCCTGCTGCGCGCGAGCGAGGACGCGTTCGACGACGACACGGTCGCCGCGCTGCACACGAGCGTGAACACGGTGCAGCGCGTGCGGCGGCGGTTCGCGGAGGAGGGCCTGGACCGCGCGCTGTACGACCGGCCGCGCCCGGGCGGCACGCCCAAGCTCGACGCGGCGGGCGAGGCCCGCCTGATCGCCCTCGCCTGCAGTACGCCGCCCGAGGGGCGCGCCGTCTGGACGCTGCAGCTGCTCGCCGACACGCTCGTCGAGCTCCACGTCATCGACACCATCTCCGACGAGAGCGTGCGGCGGACGTTGGGGAAAAAACCAGCTCAAGCCGTGGCGGGTCGCCCACTGGTGCACGGCCACGGTCGGCGCCGACTTCGTCTGGCGCATGGAAGACGTGCTGGACCTCTACACCGAGGTGGCGACCGCCCCTGACCCCGAACGCCCGGTCGTCTGCGTCGACGAGCGTCCGATGGTGCTCCATGCCGACGCCCACCCGCCGCAGCCGGCCGTGCCGGGACCGGGCGGGCACCCGCAGCGGATCGACTACGAGTACGTGCGCCAGGGCGGCGCGAACTGCTTCCTGTGCTTCGCGCCCGGGGAGGCGTGGCGGCACGTGGAGGTCACGGCGCAGCGGACCAACGCCGACTTCGCGCGCCTCATGCGCTGGCTCGTCGACGAGCGCTACCCCGGGGCGCCGGTCGTGCGCGTGGTGCTCGACAACCTGAGCACGCACACCGCGGCCGCCCTCTACCAGACCTTCGCGCCCGACGTCGCGCGGCGCCTCGCCCAGCGGCTCGAGTTCCACTACACGCCCAAGCACGCGAGCTGGCTGAACATGGCCGAGTTGGAGCTCGCCGTGCTCGCCCGGCAGTGCCTCGCGCGGCGCCTCGCGACGCAGGCCGACGTCGCGCGCGAGTGCGCCGCGTGGGAGGCGGCGCGCAACGCCGCGCACGTCGGCGTCACGTGGCGCTTCACCACGCGCGACGCCCGCACCACGCTCGCCCGCCTCTACCCACAACTCGCATGACCGCCGTGGCCCTCCACTAGCGCGCGCCGAACGGAACGCGCGGATCGCGGGGCCGGGTCCCGCACAGGACGGAGATCACGCCGCGTTCCACATCTCGCGGCGCAACCGCCAGCGACCGTCCGCCCCGCGGTGCAGGACGAGGAGCAGCTTGCCGCTTCCTTCGAACCGCCTCCCGCCGGGTAGCAGGACGACCTGATGCTCGACGCACCACTCCGTCGCCCACGCGCCCGAGATCTCGACGTCGTGGCAGGCGTTCGTGAACGTCTCCATGTGCCCGCCCGGGAACGCCGCGCTCACGCCGGAGAGGAACGCGGCGATCGCCGGCTTGCCGACGAGCGGCGCGGTCGCGGGGAGCAGGCTGACCCCGTCGTCCTCCCATAACGCCAGCATCGACGTGTCGTCCATGCGGCGCGTCGCCGCGTCGAGCGCGCGGTTGAATGCGGCGATGCCCTCGCGCGCGACCGTGTCGGGCGCGACCTGCGCGGACGCAGGGCGCGCGAGCCCGGCGACGGCAACGCAGGCGAGCACGAGAGTACCGGGCCAGCGGTGGTGAAGCGGTCGCATCGACCAGTTCCTCGGCGAAGTGTTCGGCAGCGGCCGGGGTGGGCCCGGGCGTGCGGGGAATACGGGCGTGCGGGGGAATATTCGCGTCGGATGACCATCGGCCAGGTCGCGCGCCTGGCGTTGCGCCGTCAGCAGACGAAGCAGCCGCTGCGGGCCGAAACCGCGACAGAACCGGCGGATGCGTGCGACACGCGCGAACGCCCGCGCGCGCCGGCCGCAACGAGGCTTGCGCGCGCATCCGGACGCTCCCATCGTCGCGCGACCGGCGCGGCCGCTCCGGCCACCACGCAGGCCGCCGATCGCCCGGGAGGTCCGATGAACGTGCTGCTTCTGTCGATGCCCGACTCGTTCGAGCACATGCCGGCGATCGTGATCCGGATGCCCAACGGCGCGCTCACGTCGCTGGCCGGCAACGTCGACCCGCACCACCGCGTCGCGGTCGCCGACCTGATCCTCGCGCAGGCGTACGTGCGCGAAACCGTCGAGCGCCTCGTCCGCGAGCACGCGCCCGACGTCGTCGGCCTGTCGGTGATGACCTTCCAGCGCCCCACCGCGCACCGCCTCATGCGCCTCGTGCGGTCGCTCCGCCCGGGCGTGCGCGTCGTCGTCGGCGGGTACGACCCGAGCCTCGCGCCATCGGCGTACATGGGGGCGGACGGCGCCGACTTCATCGTCCGTGGCGAGGGCGAGGTCACCTTTCGCGACCTACTCCGCGCGCTCGAGGCGGGTGGCGACGCGGACCGCCTCGCGACGATTCCCGGGCTGACGTATCGCGACGGTGACCGCTACCACGCCACCCCCAACCGCGCCCCCGCCAACCTCAGCGCCGAAGAGGTCCGGCCGCCGGCGCGCGCGGCACGCGTGCTCCAGGGCTACACGATGCTCGGCCGGCAGGTGGACGTGATCGAGACGTCGCGGGGATGCACGTTCGACTGCTCGTTCTGCTCGATCATCGCGATGCGCGGTCGTAACTTTCTCACGTATCCGATCGAGCGCGTGATTGCCGACATCCGCGACGCGCGCGACCGCGGCGCGCGGTCGCTCTTTCTCGTCGACGACAACCTCGTCCTGAACGTGCGGCGGTTCGAGGCGCTCTGCGAGGCGATCATCGCGGCCGGGCTCGACACGCTCGACTACTTCGTGCAGGCGATGACGTCGACGATCGCCAACCACGGCGCGACGCTCGCCCCACTCATGCGCCGCGCCGGGTTCCGCTACGTCTTCCTCGGCATCGAGAACGTGGTCGACGAGGAATTGGAGTTCCTGCGCGCGCGGCGCAAGAACACGCGCCGCGCGAACGGCGAGGGCGCGGAGGCGCGGAGCGCGGGCAACGCCTCGCTCGACGCGGTGCGGCACCTGCACGCGAACGGGATGTACGTCGTCGGCGGCCTCATCGTCGGCAGCCCCGACGACACGCGCGCGTCGGTCGAGGCCAACCTCGCCTTCGCGCGCCGGTACGTGGACTGGCCCTACATCCAGCATCCGATGCCCTACCCCGGCACGCCGATGACCGCCGACTTCGAAGCGGCCGGGCTGATCGAGAGCGAACGCGTGGAGGAGTACGACGGCACGACGCCGGTCGTGCGCACGCGCCACCTCTCGCGCGACGAGGTGGCGTTTCTGCGCTGGCGCGCCGAACGGTGGATGAAGCTCCGCCACCTGCCGGCGGTGTTCCGGCACGATCCGGGCTTCGTGATGCGCCACGCGCGGCGGATGGCCGCGCACACCTTCCGCGGCAGCACGTGGCGCACGTGGCTTCGGCTGGAAGACGAGCGCGCGGCGTTCGCGCGCTACACGGCCATTCGCGCGCGCGAGCGGGAGTACGCGTGACCGCCTAACGCGACGACGTGGAGGTCGAGCTGGACGCCGCGCCGGCGCTGCCGCCGAGCACCTGGTCCGCCGCGAGTACGAGGAACATGTAGTGCGTCGCGCCGCCACCCATCACGTACTCGCCCTGCTGCCACAGGTACGGGAAGTTCTTCAGCTCCGGCAGGTCGGGGCGGATGAGCGCCGTGCCCGACACCACGCCGCCCGGCACGTACGACCAGTCGGCCCGGTTGAAGCCGTACGCGGTGGTCATCGACCGCGCGCCAACGCCCGACGCGAACGACGCCGTGTTGCGCCCCGGGTGCGTGCCGAGCACGAAGTTGAGCGCGTTGAGCATGTACTCGGTGCTCACGACGTCGGGAAAGCCGCGATGCAGGAAGTACTGCTCGACGCCGAAGCGCTGGATGCCCCACCCCGCGCCCCAGATCACCGGCTCGTACGGCACGCCGTACGGATTGCGCCGCTGCGCCGCGACCGTCGAGTCGAAGTTGGCCGCGACCGCCGCGCGCACCGCACCCTCGAACGCCGCGTCGTGCAGCCGCGGCAGCGCGCGGCCTAACGCCCAACCAACCGAGCCGATCCGCGCGACGATGCGTGGCCGCATCGCGACCAGCGCGTCGCGGTACTCGGGCCTGCCCGTGGTGAGGAGCAACTCGACCGCCGCGCTCACGCGGTCCTCGAACCCCTGCGTCGTGTCGCGCGGCTGGCGCCAGAGCGCCTCGGCGGCGTCCGCGCTCTCGCGGGCGAGCGCGGGGTCGTAGGTGCGCAGCACGCGCCCGGCGATCGCGAGCGCGGCGATCCCCTTGTACTCGTGCGACGCGTTCTGCTCGGTGAACACGAGGCGGTCGTCGGGCACGCCCGACGTCGTCGCGGTGCGCTGTCCGGGCGCGAGCTTCGGGTCCTGAAACAGGTTGTCGCTGTTCGTGCTCGGATCGCCCAACAGGGTGTACTGCTTGAGCGTCGCGTCCTGGATCCCGCGGTAAAGGCGCCCCATGCTGCGGTAGCCGCCGAGGATCGAGAGCAGGCCGTGCTCGACCTGCTGCAGGAGGTCGGGACGCCCGTCGGGCTGGTGGATGCGCACGAGGCGGTGCGCCTCGTCCACGGTCGTGTTGTCGTAGTCGAGCCCGAACTGCTCGTACATCGCCGCCAACGTCCACACCTCGTCGGCCTGCGACTCGATACGCAGGTCGAAGTCGCCGGCATCGTGCCACCCGCCGCGGTCGAGCCCCGGTACGATCTCGCCCGGGCGGAAGCGCGTGAGCGTCGAGTGCCCCTGCACGTAGCCGTCGAAGTGGTTGGAATCGGTCGGCGCCATGCGCGCGTCGTCCAGATGGTCGAGCCCGTGCCACACCCGGTACTGCTCCTCGACGCGCATGTGACACATTTGGGCGGGAAGGAAATATTCGAGCGTCGGCTGCCACGCGCCGCGGCGATAGACGTCGTCGGCGATGCGGAACGGTTCGGTGCGCGCGCTGCGGTACTCGACGACGTACATCCCGGGGCGCGTGACCGCGCTGAAGTCGAAGTGCCGGTAGCCGTAGCGAAGGAACTGCCCGTCCCACCGCGCGGCGGGGCCGGCGAGCACGTCTTCGAACCCGCCTTCCTCCCGCACGCGTCGGAGCCGAGCGAGGCCGGTCACCGTGTCCTCCGCGTCGGTCTCGATCACCGCGACCTTGCGCTGCCGCGGGTGGTAGCCGACCTGCGAGATCTGCACGACCGGCGCCTCGCGCCAGCCGGGGATCGCGTACGGCCGCAGCATCCACTCGACCGCGCGCGTCGTCGCGCCCGGCCGCACGAGCGAGCGGACGATGAACCAGCCGTTGTTGTACTGCATCCGCCCGTCGAGCAGCTGCAGGTCGGCGCCGAGGCTCTCGATGACGAGGCGCTGCGTGTCGGTCTCGCCGGCGACCGTGAGCCGCCGCCCGGTGCCTAACGGGACGGCCTGCGCCTCGCCTCGCGCGTCGCGCACCGTCGGCCCGCTCGGCTGGCGCGGAAAGACGCCCGCCGCTCCGCCGAGCTGCCAGGTGCGGCCGAACAGGTCGCCCGGATAGAGCTCGAGGTTGAAGCCGACCCGGTCGGCCCATGCGGCGGGGATCGGGCGGTCCAGATCGACGGTCACGCGCACGCCGTCGGCCTCGCCATGCACGCGCACCTGGTAGCCGAAGCGCAGGTCGGGATAGACGATCGGGTTGAAGCCGTGGCGGTCCTTGCTCGTGTCGGGGAACGAAAGCCAGGTGACGACCTCGTTGCCCGCGCGCCGCACCTCGCGCCGGTCCTGCTGCGGCATCGGCGACCACTGGCCGGGCGTGGCGTCCAGGCGCAGGTCGCCGTTGCCGGCCACGCGCACGCCGTGCTGCACGATCGTGACGCCGCCCTGGTGGCCGTCTGGATAGAAGTCCTGGAAGGCCATCACCTCCGCCGCGCCTCGCCGGAAGTAGTCGCGCGCGGTGAGCGTGAACGCGGTCGTATCGCGCGTGGGCTGCGCCATCACGGACGGCGCGCCGCCGACCGACGCGGCGAGGGCGACGAGGAGCGGCGCGACGCGCCGGAAGGCGGATCGGGTGCGGGCGGGCATGCGGGGCGGCAGGCGAGGAGAATGCGTTGGGGGCGGGCGTCGCGTTCGGCGCCCGCGCCGGACGCTCGCTGCTTGCGCGGCTGCGCGGTAGGTGTCCGCGCCGGTCCGACGCGCCGACGCTTGTACATTCCGCCGTACCGTACCCGGGCACCCGCCGGGTGCGGCGCGCGTTCCTCTCAGTACCTGATGACGACGTCGTACGATCAGCCCCGCCTTTCTGCGC
>DASWUT010000056.1:0-5000 GCA_036401455.1 Gemmatirosa sp.
GATGGCGCGCCATGCGCGGCAGTTGCGCTGCACGGTGACCGCGTGCGGTTGCAGTGTCCCAGCGGCGTGTGACGGCGTCGGCTGCCCACCGTACCTTGCGCGCATGCCACGGACGACGCCCCGCGCCGCATCACCGGCGACTTCACCGGCCGACGCCGCCGAGCTGCTCGCGCGCGCGCGCGCCGACGGCGTTCGCTTCCTCCGCCTGCAATTCACCGACATCCTCGGCGTCAACAAGAACGTCGAGGTCCCCGCGTCGCGCTTCGCCGAAGCGCTCGCCGGCGAGGTGCTCTTCGACGGCTCGGCGATCGAGGGATTCGCGCGGCCGGAGGAGAGCGACATGCTGCTCCGCCCGGACCTGTCGACCTACCGGGTGCTGCCGTGGGGTGTCACCCCGTCGGACGAAGCGCGTCTGGGCCACGGACGCGCCGACGGGCAGCGTGACGGGCGGGGAGCGGACGACGACGCCCGCGTCGCGCGCATGATCTGCGACGTGACGACGACCGACGGCGCCGCGTTCGCGGGCGACCCACGCGCCGTCCTCCGCCGCGAGCTCGCGGCCGCCGCGGAGCGCGGCTTCACGGTGCGCGCCAACGCGGAGGTCGAGTTCTTTCTCTTTCGCCCCGGGCCTGATGGCGCCGCGACCACGGCCACGCACGACGTTGGCGGCTACTTCGACCTCGCCCCGGTCGACCATGGCGAGGAGGCGCGGCGCGCGATGGTCGACCTGCTCGAGCGGCTCGGCGTTCCGGTCGTCGGCGCGCACCACGAGGGCGCGCACGGCCAGCACGAGATCGACCTCGGCGACGCCGACGCGCTCGCCGCCGCGGACGACGTCGTCACGCTGCGCTTCGTCGTCAAGCACGTCGCGCGCCGCTTCGGCCTCGTCGCCTCGTTCATGCCGAAGCCCGTGTTCGGGCAGAACGGGAGCGGGCTGCACACGCATCAGGCGCTCTTCGCGCGTGACGCGTTAGGCGCGGACGGCGGCCTGGGGGAGAACGCGTTTGCCGACCCGCGCGCCGAGTGGGGGCTGTCGCGCACCGCGCTGCACTACGTCGGCGGACTGCTGCGCCACGCGCGCGGCATGTGCGCGGTCACCAACCCGCTCGTCAACTCCTACAAGCGCCTCGTTCCCGGCTTCGAGGCGCCCGTGCACGTCGCGTGGAGCCTGCGCAGCCGCACACCGCTCGTCCGCGTTCCAGAGCGGCGCGGCGCGGCGACGCGCCTCGAGGTGCGCACGCCGGATCCCGCGGCCAACCCGTACCTCGCGCTCGCCGTGATGATCGCCGCGGGGCTGGACGGCGTGGCGACAAAAGCCGAGTGGCGCGAGCCGGTCGCGCAGGAGGTCGCCGAGATGAGCTGGCGCGAGCGCCGCCGGCTGCGGATCGACGACCTGCCGCACGACCTCGGCGAGGCCTGCGACGAGTTGGAACGCGACGACGTCGTCCGCGCCGCGTTAGGCCCCCACGTGACGCAGCACTACCTCGCCGCCAAGCGCGCGGAGTGGCGGGAGTACAGCACGCAGGTCACCGAATGGGAGCTGCGGCGGTACCTCGCGCGGTACTGACGGCGGCGCGGTCGGGACCGCGACGCCGCACTACCGGCGCGCCTACCGCCGCGCGACCACGTGCATCCGGAGCCACTCGGCGAAGCCTTCCTCCGAGATCGCGTTGGTCGCCAACTCCAACATCGTCGCGACCGCGTCGTGCTCGTCGACTTCGAGACGAAGTCCGTTGCGGTAGAGGAACACGGCGCACGTCGCGAACGCCGTGCGCTTGTTCGCGTCCCGGAACCCGTGATTCTTGGCCAGTCCGTAGGCGTACGCCGCACCCAGCCGGGGCAGATCGCCACCGATGTAGGCGTACAGATTCAGCGGCCGCGCGAGCGCGGATTCGATGAGGTGCTCGCTGTTCACGCCGGGCAGTCCTCCATGCTCCGCGATGCGCTGCTCATGAAGGAATTCCACCTCGCGGCGGGTCATCCATTTCGGTTCGCGGCTCTCGGCGACGTATGCCGGGGCGATCTGCTCATTCACCTGTCGCATGGCGTCTCCGCTCTGCTAAGCGTCGGCCAGCGCCTTGAAAGCGTTGCGGTACCGACGCGCGACCCATTCGGCCGCCTCGGTCAGCTCGTCGAACGACGGATCGTGCGCCCGCACGATGATCCCGTCGGTCGTCTGCGTCACGTGCACCTCGTCGCCCTCCTTGAGGTGCAGCGCCTCGGTCATCGCGCTCGGCAACGTGAGGCCGAGCGAGTTGCCGTGCCGGCGGATCTTCAGCGTGGTCGTCATCGGGGTCCTCTGGTGAAGGTAGTACGTCCGTGTGGCAGATGTACGAACGTACGATCCGCACCGTCGTCGTGCAACACGCACGACGGGCGGGGTACCCGAAGGACCCCGCCCGTCGTCGTCCAGCGTCTCGCCGCCCGGATCACACCGGGAACAGCATCTCCCGGTACTTCGGCAGCGGCCACTGCTCGTCCGGCACGACCAGCTCGAGCGCGTCGCTCACCGCGCGCACCGCGGCCATCGCGTCCGCCCCCTCGCTCGTCAGCAGGCGCGCCGTCGCCGCCTCGTCGCCGTGGCCGCCCTCGGCCCGCTCGATCACCTGTCCGAGCGTCGTGCGTGCCTGCTCCAGCGACTCGATCATCCCGCCGACGCGCTCCGCGGCCGCGACCTGGGGCGCCTTCGTGATCCCCGCTTGCTTGGCGTGCGCCGCACCGCGCGCCAGCGCGTTCGCGTACCCGTAGGCGGCCGGCAGCACGAGCGTATCGACGACCTCCGCGATCGTGTGCAGTTCAATCAGCATGTCCTTCACGTACCGCTCGACGCGCACGTGATAGCGGCTCTCGAGCTCCTCGGCCGTGAGGATCCCCGTCTCGGCGAACAGCGTCTTGGCTTGCGGCGTGACGAGCTGCTCGAGCGCCTCGGGCGTGCGGCGCAGGTTGAGCAGTCCGCGGCCCTCGGCCTCCGTCACCCACTCGTCCGAGTAGCCGTTGCCCTCGAAGCGCACCGCGCCCGACGTCCGGAAGCTCTCGCGCACGACGGCGAGAACGGCGTCGGCGAGGTTGGCCGAGCCACGACGCTCCAGCTCCGCACGCAACTTCGTCGTCAGATCGCTCACCGCCTCGGCGACCGCTGCGTTGAGCAGCATCACCGGGAAGGCGATGCTCTGCGACGACCCCACCGCGCGGAACTCGAACTTCACGCCGGTGAACGCGAACGGCGACGTGCGGTTGCGGTCCGTGTTGTCCTTCTCGATCTCGGGCAGCTTGGCGACGCCGAGCTGGATGAGCTCCTGCTCACCCTTCTCGCCGCTCGCGGTGCCCGCGACGATGTCCTCGATCATCCGGGTGAGCGTCGCGCCCATGAACACCGAGATGATCGCCGGCGGTGCCTCGTTGGCGCCGAGTCGGTGCTCGTTGCCCGCCGTGCCGATCCCCGCGCGGAGCAGGCCCTGGTGCTTGTGCACCGCCTGCAGCACGGCCGCGAGGAAGACGAGGAAGCGCAGGTTCTGGTGCGGCGTGCGGCCCGGCTTGAGCAGGTTGAGCCCGTCGAGGTCGCCATGGTCGGCCGCGACCGACATCGACCAGTTGCAGTGCTTGCCCGAGCCGTTGATCCCGGCGAACGGCTTCTCGTGCAGGATGGCCTGCAGCCCGTGACGCAGCGCGACGCGGCGCAGCGTCGCCATCACGAGCTGGTTGTGGTCGACCGCGATGTCGGTTTCCTCGAACCGCGGCGCCATCTCGAACTGGCTCGGCGCGACCTCGTTGTGCCGCGTGATGATCGGCACGCCGAGCTTGTAGAGCTCGTGCTCGACTTCGGCGATGCACGCCTGCGCGCGGTCGGGAATGCCGCCGAAGTAGTGGTCCTCGAGCTGCTGCCCGCGCGGTGGCGGCGCGCCGATGAGCGTGCGGCCGGCCATCACGAGGTCGGGGCGCATCGCGAACTGCTGCCGGTCGACGAGGAAGTATTCCTGCTCCGGGCCCAACGTCGTGAACACACGCTGCACACCCGCATCGCCGAGCAGGGCGAGGAGCGCGGCGGCGCGCTCGGAGAGCACGTCGGAGGAGCGGAGCAGCGGCGTCATCTCGTCGAGCGCCTCACCGTTGTAGCCGATGAACACCGACGGGATGCAGAGCGTGCGCGTTCCCGGCCCCTCGACCACGAACACCGGGCTTGCCGGATTCCAGGCCGTGTAGCCGCGCGCCTCCCACGTCGCGCGCAGCCCGCCGCTCGGGAAGCTCGACGCGTCCGGCTCGCTCTGGATCAACTGCGCGGCGCTGAAGCTCTCGATTGGCTGCCCTTCCTCGTCGAACGACAGAAACGCGTCGTGCTTCTCCGCCGTGAGCCCCGTCTGCGGCTGGAACCAGTGCGTGAAGTGCGTCACGCCCTTCTCGACCGCCCACTCCTTGATCGCGTCTGCGACGGCCGGGGCGATGTCCGCGTCGAGCTTCTTGCCGAGCCGGATCGCGCCCTGGAGCTTCTGGAACACCTTCTTGGGCAGGCGGTCGCGCATCTCGCGCGTGCCGAAGGTGTTGACGCCGAAGTACTCCGACGTCGGCGCGGGTGCGCCGCCGTTGCTACCGTTGCCGTGGCTACCGTTGCCGTTGGTCGCGCTCGGCACGGGGCGGGTCACCGCGCGGGCGGCGGCCAGGTCGCGCACGGCGGTGCGGCGCGAGGAGGTCGTGGGACTGGACATGAAGGGGCGGGCGGCAGGAAAGAACGAAGCGCAGGCGGCGCGTCCGCCGCGCTGAGTTGGCGTGTCCAAGCTACCCCCCGCCGTGCAGAATGTGCACTGTGGCGAGCGCACGACGCACACGCCGCCGCGCTGGATGGCAGAACCACGCGTCAGAGCTGCAGAATGCCGCGATCGGCGTGCGCGACCGCCGGGCGATCCCGCAGCGACGCCGACGTCGGTCCGTCAGCGCGGCGGTCCTGATCCCCCGGGCTGAGGCGGCACCGCTTCGAGCGCGAGCTGGATGCGCTCGATCTGCCGCTC
>DASWUT010000057.1:0-4836 GCA_036401455.1 Gemmatirosa sp.
GCGCCCACCGGCCGGGCGTTCCGGTGACCAGCGCGCGACCGCTCGACGCGGCGCGCGGCATCGCCGTTCCTCACTTCCCGACCCGTCCGTTGCAGCTCGACAGGATCCGCAATTTCTGCATCGTCGCTCACATCGATCACGGCAAGTCGACGCTCGCCGACCGCCTGATCGAGTTCACGGGCATGTTGCAGAAACGTGAGATGAAGGCCCAGGTCCTCGACACGCTGGACCTGGAGCGCGAGCGCGGGATCACGATCAAGCTCAACGCCGTGCGGATGAGCTACACGGCGAAGGACGGCGAGACGTACGAGCTAAACCTGATCGACACGCCGGGGCACGTCGACTTCACCTACGAGGTGTCGCGGTCCCTGGCCGCCTGCGAGGGAGCGGTGCTCGTCGTCGATGCGAGCCAGGGGATACAGGCGCAGACGCTGTCGAACCTGTTCCTCGCGATGGACGCGGGGCTCGAGATCATCCCGATCCTGAACAAGATCGACCTGCCGGGCGCCGAGCCGGACCGGCGAGCGCAGGAGGTCGCCGACCTGCTCGGCGTCGACCCGGACGGGATCCTCCGCGTATCTGCAAAGGCGGGGATCGGGATCGAGGCGCTGCTCGAGGCGGTGGTCGAGCGGGTGCCCGCACCGAAGGGCGACGTCGACGCACCGCTGCGCGCGCTGATCTACGACTCGTACTACGACAAGTACCGGGGCGCGATCCCGAGCGTGCGCGTCGTGGACGGCGTGCTCAAGCCGAAGATGCAGATCACGTTCGGCGCGAACGACGCGGTGTACGAGGTGGCCGAGGTCGGGTACAACCAGCTGCGCCAGGTGCAGGCCGATCAGCTCGGGCCGGGCGAGGTCGGGTACGTCGTGGCGAACGTGCGCTCGGTACGCGAGACGCGCGCGGGCGACACGGTATTCGACGCGACGGACAAGGCGGCCGAAGCGCTGCCGGGATACCAGGAGGTGCGGTCGTTCGTGTTTGCCGGGATCTATCCGACCGACACGACGCAGTACGAATTGCTGCGCGACGCGCTGGAGAAGCTCCAGCTCAACGACGCCTCGCTGCAGTACGAGCCGGAAACGTCGACCGCGTTAGGCTTCGGATTTCGCTGCGGGTTCCTCGGGCTGCTGCACATGGAGATCGTGCAGGAGCGGCTCGAGCGCGAGTTCGACCTCGACCTCGTGACGACGGTACCGAGCGTGGAGTACAAGGTGTACCGGACGGACGGGGAGCTGACGCTCGTGGAGAATCCGTCGCGCATGCCCGCGCCCGCGGTGATCGACCGCGTCGAGGAGCCGTTCGTGAAGGCGCGCATCATGGTGCCGAAAGACTACATCGGGGCGATCATGTCGCTCGGGACGGAGCGGCGCGGCGTCTACAAGAACATGACGTACCTCGACGCGGAGCGGGTCGAGTTCGATTGGGAGTTTCCGTTAGGCGAGATCATCCTGGATTTCTTCGACCGGATGAAGACCGTGAGTCGTGGATACGCCTCGCTCGATTACGAGATGCTCGGGTACCGCGAGAGCGACCTCGTGCGGCTCGACATGCTGATCAACGGCGATCCGATCGACGCGTTCTCGGTGATCATTCACACCGACAAGGCGTACGACTGGGGGCGGAAGATCGCGGACAAGCTCAAGGAGCTCATTCCGCGGCAGCTCTTCGAGGTGGCGATCCAGGCCGCGATCGGGCAGAAGGTCATCGCGCGGACGACCGTGAAGCCGCTGCGGAAGGACGTGCTCGCGAAGTGCTACGGCGGGGATATTTCGCGGAAGCGCAAGCTGCTCGAGAAGCAGAAGGAAGGGAAGAAGCGGATGAAGCAGGTGGGCGCGGTCGAGATTCCGCAGGAGGCGTTTCTGGCTGTCCTGCAGGTCGACTAACGTCGGGTTGCCGGGGACGGGGTGGTGCGCGGGCGCGGGGCGGACGATTGTGGGTGAGGCGAGGCTGGTCGTGCAGACGTCGTTTCTCGGGGACGTCGTGCTCACGACCGGGTTGATTCGCGAGCTGGCACGGCGCGGGCCGGTCGACGTGGTGGTGCGGGCGGGAGCGGAGGCGTTGCTGCGCCACGATCCGGACGTTAGGCATCTCGTCGTGTACGACAAGGGCGGGGTCGACCGTGGGTTGGGTGGGCTGTGGCGCGTCGGGCGAGCGCTGCGCGAGCGGGGGCCGTACGCGGCGGCGTACCTGGCGCAGGGGTCGCCCCGGAGTGCGGTGCTCGCGATGCTCGCGGGGTGTCGTGAGCGAGTGGGGTTCGACACGTCGCGGAATGCGCGGGCGCTGTACACGCGGGTCGTGCGATACCGGGCGGACCGGCATCACGCGGAGCGGGTGTGGGCGCTGGCGTGCGCGGACGAGGGATCGGGTGCGACGCCGAGCGCGGAGCGCGTGCGGCCGCGGCTCTATCCTGGGGATGCGGAGCGTGAGGCGGTGGACGCGATGCTCGCGCCGCTCGACGGGACGCCGTTCGTCGCGCTCGCGCCGGGGAGCGTGTGGGCGACCAAGCGGTGGCCGTACTACGCGGAGCTGGCGGCGCGGATCGCGGACGACGTCGCCGTCGTGGTCGTCGGTGGCGCTGACGATCGCGGGCTCGCGGCGGCGATCGTGGCGGCGTGCCCGCCTGGGCGCGCGGTCGACGCGACGGGTCGGCTGTCGTTGCTCGCGAGTGCGGAGTTGATCGGGCGGGCGGCGCGGCTCGTGACCAACGATTCGGCGCCGCAGCACCTCGCGTCGGCGATGGGAACGCCGACGCTGACGATCTTCGGGCCGACGGTGCCGGCGTTCGGGTTCGGGCCGCTGGCCGCGGGGAGCGAGACGACCGGTGTGACGGACCTGGCGTGTCGGCCGTGCGACCGGCACGGGCCGCGCGTCTGTCCGCTCGGGCACTGGCGCTGCATGCGCGAGCAGACCCCGGCGTCGATCGCGGACGCGCTGCGCACCGTGGGTGCGACTGCCTGATCGGTGCGGGCGGGTAGATTGGCGGCATGTCGAGCACACCTCCCCGCTACGTCGTCGGCGTCGACCTCGGCGGCACCAATATCAGCGTCGGGTCGGTGCTCGCTGAGAGCGGGCGTGAGGTGGTCGTGCGCACGGGGCTGACGCGGGCGGAGCTCGGCGCGGAAGCGGTGGTGGACCGCATCGTCGAGATGATCGAGACCGTCGTCGCGCTGACGATGGCGGAGGAGGGCGTCGCGCGGTCGGCGTTCGCTGGCGTCGGGGTGGGTGCGCCGGGCGCGCTCGACCGCGCGCGCGGGGTGGTCGTGGTCGCGCACAACCTGCGCTGGCGCGACCTGCCGCTGCGCACGCTGATCGCCGAACGCGTCGGGCTCGACGCGACGCTCGACAACGACGCGAACTGTGCGACGCTCGGCGAGTGGTGGACGGGAGCGGCGCGCGGCGCGCGCAACGTCGTCGGCATCACGCTCGGCACGGGAATCGGCGGCGGGCTGATCCTCGACGGGCGGCTGTATCACGGCGCGTCGGACGTGGCCGGCGAAATCGGGCACACGACGATCGACACGGCGGGGCGGCGGTGTGCGTGCGGCAACTACGGGTGCCTCGAGGCGTACGCGTCGGGGCCGAACATCGCCCTGCGCGCGCGCGAGGCAATCGAAGCCGGCGAGGCGTCGATCCTGCCGGACCTCGTCGGCGGCGACGTCACGCAGATCACGGCGGCGACCGTGTACGAGGCGAGCGACCGCGGCGACGCGCTCGCGCGCGAGGTCGTGCGGGACACCGCGCGATTCCTCGGGGCGGGGATCGCGAACCTGCTCAACGTGTTCAACCCCGATGTGGTCGTGCTGGCAGGTGGGGTGATGCGTGCGGGCGAGGCGTTGTTCGACCCGCTGCGCGCGGAAGTGCGGCGACGGGCGTTCCGGCCAGCGGTCGACGCGGCGCGAATCGTTCCGGGCGCGCTGCAGGGAACGGCGGGAATCGTCGGCGCCGCGCGCGTGTTCGTCGACCAGCGCGCCTGAGGAGGTGACGTGCCGCGCCTTGGCGTGATCGGGACGTTCGTGTGGGACGTGATCCACGGGCGGGATGTACGTGCAGCACCGGTCGAGGAGTGGGGGGGCATCACGTACGCGCTCGGTGCGTTGGACGCGGCGCTGCCGGACGACTGGGAGATCGTCCCGGTGATCAAGGTCGGCGACGACCTGTGGGGGCGCGCGAACGAATTCGTGCGCACGCTGCGCCGTAGCGCGCCGGACGCGTCGCTCGTCGAGGTGCCGTATCCGAACAATCGCGTCGAGCTGTTCTACTACTCCAAGGAGCGACGCAGCGAGGTGCTGCGTGGCGGCGTTCCCGGGTGGACGTGGCTCGGCATGCGGCCGCTGATCGAAGGGCTCGACGCGCTCTACGTCAACTTCATCTCGGGGTTCGAACTGGACCTCGAGACGACACAGTTGCTGCGGCAGCACTTCAAGGGCGTGATCTACGGCGACCTGCACTCGCTCACGCTCGCCGTGCAGCCGGGCGGGCTGCGGACGATGCGGCCGCTGCCCGATGTGGCGGCGTGGTGCCGCTGCTTCGATCTGGTGCAGGTGAACGAGGACGAGTTGGCGATGATGGCGCCCGATCCGATGGCGCTCGCGGCGACCGCGCTCGCCAATGGCGTGCGCTGTTTGTGCGTGACGATGGGGCCGCGCGGCGCCGTCTACTTCGCGCGGTCGGACTACGACGGGCTGCGCGGCGCGGACGGCGCGGTGGCGCTCGCCGGCGGCCCGGCGCGGGCGGACGCGCAGGCGGCGATCGTCACCGGTGTCGGCGGCGGCGCGGCGGGGCCGCTGCGGACGGCGCTGATCGCCGCGGACCGGGTCGACGTGATCGACGGCG
>DASWUT010000058.1:0-8246 GCA_036401455.1 Gemmatirosa sp.
CTCGTGACGACCGTCGCCGCCCCGCACGCCGGCGGGCAGCCGCCCGCGAAGTCGGCCCGCCTGAGTCCATCGCACCGCGCGAAGGCTCGGGCGCGCACCGCCGCGGCCCGCGACTCGGCGCGCGAGATCACCGGGTCCGACACGCTCTGGCCGGTGAAGGGGCTGCCCGCCCCACTGCCGGGAAGCGTGCTACCAGGCAAGCGGATCCTCGCCTATTACGGCAATCCGCTGTCGAAGAAGATGGGCATCCTCGGCGAGCTGCCTCCGGAGGCGATGCTCGCGCGGCTCGACCGCGAGACCGCCGCGTGGAACGCCGCCGACCCGGCGCACCCGGTGCAGCCGGCGCTGCAGCTCATCGCGAGCGTGGCGCAGGGTGCGCCGGGCAAGGACGGGATGTACCGCTACCGCGTCGTGCCCGCGCTCATCGACAAGGTCTACGGCTGGGCGCACCCGCGCGGCGCGCTGCTGTTTCTCGACGTGCAGATCGGCAAGAGCAGCCTCGAAGAGGAGCTCAAGCCGCTGCTTCCGTACCTGCAGCGCCCGGACGTGCACCTCGCCCTCGACCCCGAGTTCGCGATGACCCGGGGCGGCCTGCCGGGACGCCGCGTGGGCACGTACGACGCGGCGCACATCAACTACGCGATCGACCTGCTCGCCACCCTCGTCACGCGCTACAACCTGCCGCCCAAGGTGCTCGTCGTGCACCGGTTCACGGGGCCGATGGTCACCAACGCGCTCCGCATCCGCCGCGACCCGCGCGTGCAGGTGGTGATGAACATGGACGGCTGGGGCCCACCGTACGGCAAGCGCGCGACGTGGTCGCGGTTCATCTATCCGTACCCGGTGCAGTACACGGGCTTCAAGCTTTTCTACCACAACGACACGAAAGGTGGCGATCGGCTGATGACGCCGCACGACGTGCTCGGGCTGCATCCGAAGCCGCTCTATATCCAGTATCAATAGCATCCTCGACCATTAGGCGCACCGCGTCTCCAAACGACACTCGAACCATTTCGACCCGGTTCGGACCAACCCGGTGGCCCTATGGTCGCCGGGTTCGTCGCATCCAGCAACGAACGTTGCCAGATCGTGCGAGCGTACGAACGCCGAAACGTTGACAGGTCGACGTGGTGGCCGTACAGTGGGCCACCGCGCGCGACGCGCGCGCTCCCTCCCCCGCCCGAGCGCCCCGGGCACGCACGTCCCCCAGGCACGTCCCCAGGCCCTGCTAGCGCGCCGCATGTCGGCGCGCGTTTTCGTCGGCGCCGTCCCGCGGCGCCGGTCGTTCGGCCAGCACCCACCCCGCGCCCCCCGGCGCCTGCTGGTCGTGATCGTCCCGGGCTCTCACCAGAGGGGCTGCTGCATGCGCGCGTCACCACCGCCCGATCTCCCCCCCACCCGACGGCCCGGCGCGTGGTCGCGCACGCTCGTCGCGCTCGTCCTTCCCACGGCCGCCCTCGTGCCGACCGTCGTGCGCGCACAGGCCGCGACGACGGTCACCGGCACCGTGACGAGCGACGCCGGGATCCCGCTCGCCCTCGCCAGCGTCAACATCCCGGCGCTCGGCATCGGCGCGCAGACCAACTCGCAGGGGCGGTACACGTTCGTCGTTCCGGGCCCGCGCGCGCTCGGTCGCACGGTCGACGTCGCCGCACGCCTCGTCGGCTTCCGGCCCGTGACGGCGCAGCTGGTCCTCACCGCGGGTACCACGGTGACGCACAACTTCACACTCGTCACCAACCCGCTGCGGCTCAGCGACATCGTCGTCACGGGCTCTGGTACGACGAGCACGCGCGAGCGCCTCGGCGTGGCGGTCAGCTCCGTGGCGAGCGACCAGATCGCGCGGTCGGCCGAGGTGAACGTGGTGAACGCGCTCGCCGAAAAGGCGCCGGGCATCGAGGTCGCGTCGCAGTCCGGCGACCCGGGCGCGGGAACGGGGATCATCCTGCGCGGCCTCAAGACGATCCAGGGCGACGGCCAACCGCTGTTCGTCGTCGACGGACAACCGATCGACAACTCGGTGATCGTCACCGACGCGTCGGACACGGGCTTCGGGTACTCCAACCGCGCGCTCGACCTCAACCCGGCCGACATCGAAACGATCGACGTACTGAAGGGTCCGTCCGCCGCGGCGATCTACGGACTGCGCGCGGCGAACGGCGTGATCCTCATTACCACACGGGCCGGCCGCGCCGGCGCGACGCGCTACCAGCTGTCGACCAACCTCACCGCCGACGACGTCAACCGCTCGATCCCGCTGCAGACGACGTGGGGCCGCGGTTTCGTCGGGGTCACGCCGACCTGCGTGGCCGACGCGCTGTGCGCCAACCGCTCGTGGGGCGCGGCGCTTCCGGCGGCGACGACCACCTACGACCACTTCGCGGAGCTGTTCCGCACGGGAAACACGATCGACCCGACGCTGCAGATCTCGGGCGGCGACGCACAGCGCAGCTTCTTCCTCTCCGGCGGAACGCTGCAGCAGGAAGGCGTGTCGAAGGGGCCCAACAGCCACCTGAGCCGCAACACGGTCCGCCTGCGCGCGACGCAGCAGCTGACGGGCGCGCTGCGCATCGGCGGCAACGTCAACTACACGGACCTGACGCAGCGCGCGATCCAGAAGGGGAACAACCTCAACGGCCTGCTGCTCGGCTCGACGCGCCAGCCGCCCGAGTACAACCCCTACCCCTACAGCGTCAACACGGCCAACGGCACGGAGCAGCGCTGCTGGACGATGCCCGACCCGACGCTGCCGACGAGCACCTGCACGTTCGACGGCGGGCTGTGGGTGCAGAACGTTCCAAGAAACTCCGACGCCGTGGGGCGCACGATCGGCAACGTCGACGTGTCGTACGCGCCCGCGCCATGGATCAGCGTCGGCTACACGTTAGGCATCGACCAGTACGCCGAGCGGCGGCTGGAGGGGCTGCCGCCGTACAGCGCGGGCGACGCGATCACGGGGGAACTCTGGCAGGGGACGTACAACAACCGCCAGATCGACCACAACCTCGTCGCGACGCTGACGAAGCAGCTGCCGCGCGGCGTCCGCGGTCAGCTCGTGCTGGGGCAGAATCTGAACTGGCGCGAGTTCCGCCGCGAGCAGGTCAAGGGCATCGGCTACATCGACCCGACGCTCTACACGCTCAACAACATCGTCTCGTCCAACCTCACGCCGCAGAACTTCCAGAGCAACGTGAACCTGGCCGGCTATTTCAGCGAGGGACGCCTGGACTTCGGTGACCAGGTCTATGCCACCGCCCGCATCCGCGCCGACCAGGCGTCGACGCTCCCGAGCACGAGCCGCACGGGCTACTTCCCGGGCGCGACACTCGCCTGGAACGTGACCAACACGCTCGGGCACCGCGACCAGAAGGGCATTCTCACCTATCTGAAGGCGCGCGCGAGCTACGGCGTCGCCGGGCGCTCGCCCGACCCGTACCAGATTCTCACGGTGTACGGCTCGGGCGCACAGATCTACGCGTACGGCACCGGCGCGACCAACACGAGCATCGGTGGGCTGGCCGGCCTGCACCTCGGCGACGACGGGTTCGCGCGCGGCAACGCCAACCTCAAGTTCGAGCGCACCGCCGAGGGCGAGGGCGGCTTCGATTTCGGGCTCCTCGACCAGCGCGTCGATGGCTCGCTGTCGTACTACGGGCAGGCGACACGGGATCTGATCTTCTACGTCCCGGTGGCCGGCTCGACGGGGTACTTCTCCGCGCTGCAGAACGGCGCGCGGGTGACCAACAAGGGAGTCGAGCTGCAGGTGAACGCGCGGCTCGTTCAGCGACGCGACGTGTCGTGGGACGTCGGCGTCAACTTCAGCCGGAACCGCAACCAGCTCATCTCGCTCAACGGCGCGAGCTTCGTGCTGCTGCCCGGCGGCTTCGGCAACAGCGCGGCGGTGCCGGGACACCCGCTCGGGTCGTTCTTCTTCACCGACTTCGCACGCTGTCGCTACGACATCCCGGACGCCCAGAACCTGCAGTCGACGGCCGCGGCAGACGGCGTGAACATCAATGCCGCGTGCCGCGCGGCGAAGGCGCCCAACGGCGCGCTCTACGTCGACACGAACGGGTTCCCGATCCTCGACCCGACCAACCGCGTCACCGGCAATCCGAATCCGAACTGGCTCGGCGGGTTCCACACGGGGCTGCGCCTGTGGCAACGGGTGTCGCTCTCCGCGCTCGTCGACGTGCGGCGCGGCGGTGACGTGTGGAACGGCACGCGCGGGGCGCTGCAGAGCTACGGCACGAGCGGGTATACGACCGTTCGCGCGACGTGCACCGGCTCGCGGAGTGCGCCGACGTGCACGGGCAACGAGCAGGTGTTCGGTAGCGCGGGCTGGTATCCGGGCGCGGTCTTCGGACCCGGCGCAGGCAAGGCGGTCCCGATCGGCGAAAACTGGTACCGCGTCGGGCTCGGCAACAACTTCAACGGCCCGCAGGCCCAGTTCGTCGAGGACGGCAGCTACACGCGCCTCCGCGAACTCTCGGCGGCCTACACCTTCGACGGCGCGGCCATCCGGCGCGTGACGCGCCTCTCGAGCCTCGACCTGCGGCTCGCCGGGCGCAACCTGTTTCTCTGGACCAAGTACAAGGGCATCGACCCGGAGACGAACCTGTCGGGTCCGATCGGTGCGGGGCGCGGGCAGGACTACTTCAACAACCCGCAGACGCGCTCGGTGGTGCTCAACGTGACGCTCAACCGCTGACCGGAGACGCGCCGCCATGACCAGCCAACTCCGCCGCGCGCGCCGCGCCCTCGCCGCCGCGCTCGCGACCGCCGCGTGCCTCACGCTCGCCCCCGCCTGCAAATCCAACCTGACGGGCGGCGACCTCACCGATAACCCGAACGCGCCCTCCAAGGCGACGATCAACGAGGAACTCGTTGCCGTCACGGCGATCAGCGACGCGACGCTCACCGCTGACGACAACCGCGTGATCTCGATCTGGATGCGGCAGATGGCCGGCACCGGCCGGCAGTGGCTCACGTACGACGGCCCGTACATCATCGACGAGAACTCGTTCGGCTCGTTCTCGCAGTTCTACACCGGCGGCGGGCTGATCGACATCCGCACGATCCAGGCGAAGGCGAAGGCGGCCAACGACCGCCTGTACCTCGGGATCGGCGAGGTGTGGG
Source organism: Gemmatirosa sp. (assembly GCA_036401455.1). Classification (GTDB taxonomy): domain Bacteria; phylum Gemmatimonadota; class Gemmatimonadetes; order Gemmatimonadales; family Gemmatimonadaceae; genus BPUI01. The sequence goes on from DASWUT010000058.1 coordinate 5,140, forward strand.
AGGCGCTCGTGATGGGATACGTCGCCGACTGGTGGGGAGACATCCCGTACCGGCAGGCCAGCAACCCCAGCATCGCGACTCCCGCGCTCGACCCGCAGCAGCAGGTCTATGCCGACCTGCAGAAGCTGCTCGACGCCGCCGTGGCCGACCTGCAGGCGGGCGGCACCGGCCCGCACGGGTACGACCTCATCTACAATGGGGACGCGGCGAAGTGGACCGCGCTCGCGCACACGCTCAAGGCGCGCCTCTACCTGCACGTGGCGGAGCGCGACCCGGCCGCGTACGCGTCGGCGCTCGCCCAGGCGCAGCTCGGGATCGCCGACGCGAGTGGCGACTTCCGCACCTACCAGAGCAGCACGGTGGGTGAGGAGAACCAGTGGTTCCAGTTCGCGCGCGGGCGCGGCACCGACATCAGCGCGGGCTCGTTCCTCGTGAACCTCCTGTCGACCCGCAACGCGGGGGGCGCCGACGCACGCCTCACGCAGTACTTCGGGCCGAGCGGCACCGGTACGGTGGTCGGCGCCGACCCCGGGCAGGAGGGGGAAACGTACTCGTACCTCAGCAGCACGCGCGGCGATCCCGGCTTCCGCCAGCCGCTCGTCACGGCCGCCGAGAACACACTGATCCGCGCGGAGGCGCGGCTGCAGACGGGCGATCAGTCGGGCGCCGCGGCGGACCTGAACGCGGAGCGCGCAACGGCGGGACTTCCCGCGGTCGCGACCGGGCTCACGGTCGCGCAGCTCTATCAGCAGATCATCGAGGAGAAGTACGTGGCGCTGTTCCAGAACCCCGAAGTGTGGAGCGACTGGAAGCGCACCTGCTGGCCTAACTTCGCGCCGGCGAACGGGGCGCGCGTGATCCCCGCGCGCTTCTTCTATGGAGCGGATGAGCGCGGGACCAACCCGAACATCCCCTCGCCGAGCGCGGCGCCGCGGCGGAACTGGAACGATCCACCGAATGCGACGGCGCTCGACGGGAATCCCTGTCTCGGGCAGGGGTAGGATGATCGTTAGGCGGAGCTAGTCGGGGGCGAGTGGGGCGGCGTTGATCCGACGCCGCCCCACCGTCTCCGTCGTTTTCACCAGCTCGTCACCCCACGCGCGCCCCGCGCGGATCCGCACGCGGATGGACCGTCGTTCCGTCAGGCACCCGCACCGGCTCGGGCGCGGCTGGCCGGTCGGCGGGCGTCTGTGTCGGACGGTACGCGCGCGCCACGCGCACGAACTCGGGCATGTCGAACCGTCCGTGCGCATCGCGGAACTCCGGCTGCCACCCCGGATCCTGCGCGAGGAACGAGTGGCTGTCGCCGAGCAGCAGCCCGACGAACACCTCGGTGACGATGCGGCCGCCCACGGGCCCGAGGCGCACCGGGATCGCATTCGCCTCGGCCTCGCCTCGGCCGCGCGCCTGCTCGAGCCACGCGTGCTGCGCCTCGGCGAGCACGTAGGTCCAGAGCGGCGCGTTGCCCGCGAACGCCCGGCCATACTCGGTGATCGGCCGGTTGGTGGTCGTATGCACGGCGTCGTGCCACGTCGCCTTGCCGATCCGGATCTCGACGTCGTCGAGTGGCCGCAGCCCCATCGCGCGCGCTACCGCCTGCCCGCTCGGGAGCCCCATGCGCAGCCCGCGCAGCAGGTTGCGGCGCGCGAGGTTCGGCACCACGTCCGCGCCCCGCGCTGGCTTCGGGTTGCCGTTGGCGTCGGGGATCAGGTTGCGGCCCCCCGGCGCGAAGCTGGAGAACTCCGGCAGGAAGCCGAGCGGATTCACGAGCGACGTGTCGAGCTTGTAGGACGGCTGCACGCGGCGGCGTCCCTGCGCCTGGTCGTGCGCCGGGGTCAGCGTAGCGTCGACCTCGAAGAAGAGATTCCAGTCGATCGCCCAGTTCGGCGGGAACGGACCGAACCCGGTGAGCGAGCGCGCGCCGACGCCCGAGAAGATGAACTGCCGCCCGTCGCGCCCCATCGCGACGTCGTGCGGCGTACCCGCCGTGGGGCCGGTGCCGAGCACGGGGTTGAGGCGGTAGATCGGCCGCACCATCGAGTGCCCGAAGCGGTACGCCGCCGCGGTGAACTCGATCGGGATGTAGGGCGCCTCACGCGGCTCGTAGAAGTCCAGCCGCGGCGGGTCGTCGAAGATCGTCCGCCCCGACGCGAGGTGCGGCAGCACGGCGTGCAGTTGGGCGGCCCCGACCAGGCGTGGCAGGAAGTCGTGCAGGATCACCCACTGGTAGTGCCAGCGGACGACGCGCTGCAGCTCTGCGAACGGCGTGCGCACAGGGCGCAGCGATGCGACGCGGTTGTGAAACCGGAGAAAGAGCCCCTGCAGCTGTGAGACGATCACGTTCTCGTCGTTGCGCTTGTCGCCGATGAGGGCGCGGCCGTTGAAGCGCGGCAGGTCGTGCGTGTCGGACGGATGGCCGGCGTCGCCCTCGGTCATCTGCGCGCCGAAGACGAACCGGCGCCCGGCGGGGTCGTACATGAACGGCTCGTCGTCGGGGCCGCGCCCGTACACGTTGTCCAGATCGAAGCGGGGGGTGCGGAAGTCGACCAGCCCGTCCGGATCGTTCTGCCGCACGAGGCTGCTTGCCGGATCGAAGGTGAGGTCGTGGTCGATGAACTGCCCGAGGTACGTGTAGCCGGCCGGGATGCCGAAATTCTCCTCGTCGTCGATCTCGGTCTCGGGCGTCGCCCTCGCGTCGATGAAGCCGGTCGCGGGGTCGATGACGAACCGGCCGTCGGGTCCGCGATCCGCCTCGGGGTCGGCCGTCATCGCGCGGGCCAGGGCGTCGAGTTCAGCCTCGGGGAACTCGGCCGCCGGCAGCGCGCGGAACATGCGGCCGCAGCGTCCCTCGAACTGCGGCGAGCGGCGCGAGAGGTCGGCGCCGCGGATGCCGCCGCCATGCGACGGGCCACGCTTCGCGTCGCCGGGCGGCAGGCGGTGTGAGTCGGACATCGGGCTCCGGACACGGGGTGGACGGCAGGCATCGGCGTAGCAGCATGGCTACGGGGTCCGACGATGGGATGCGTCCACGACCGTGGCAAGAGCGCCGGGCGGCGCTGAGGCTTGCGCTCGCCCGCCAGCTGGGGTAAAGCGGAAGCTGCCGCGAT